>JADKCL010000023.1 GCA_016718825.1 Bacteroidota bacterium
GGCGTCACCCACCATAAAAAATGCTGCGAAGAATCGGGCAAATCCAATTTCCACACATACGGAGGCCGAGCCTTGTCGACGACATCCAACCCGCCGTTGATGTGATATCCCCTGATCTTTAGCTCCTTGGTAAACAGTTCGTCGATCAAAAAACCTTCAATGTCTGAGTTCCGTAGTTTTCCGTCAATGTCAGCATTCATTTTGCCCCATTCGGTGCCAGAACCTTTGATCGTACCTTCGAAGTTAAAATTCCGAGAATGGATGGGTAAATCGGCCTGCAAAGCCTCAAAGTTGATGTTTTGGGTACTGATCCAGCCGTCATAGGTGATCAATTTGGCTTTCGGCGGGAGGATTAAATGCAAATTGGAACTCAAATTTCCATAGGCGGATGTCATTTCTGCATTGACCACAAAATCGTTGATGCCTCCCAAAAACTTTCCGTCGATCCTACAGGTGCCAAATCGGGACAACCAAGGCGGGAAATTCATCTGCGGCATGAGCTGCTTCAGTTCGCCAAACCGAAATTGACTGTCCTTGAATTTGATGTCCATAAAATGTCATCTCCTTTGGAATGGTCATTGATGCGGGCATTGAGAACAAGATGCCAAATTCCTCACACCTCTATCTACCGTTTTCAATTGATCTCGTGATCCGACCAAGGTTCCTTTGACCCCTACAATGCCATGCAAGGGAATTTCTGTCGCAGGAAGGAATTTTTGCAGCTCCTCAAAAGACAATTTACCGTCTTCAATCCCAAGGGTAAATTGCAAGTTTTCAGGCTGCATATAGTTCTTGACAGCAAGGCTTGTACGCAGTCGCGTGTAAGTCATCATGCCGACCCGCATCGAATCGGAATAAATACCCTCCCTCTATCCCTTCAAGAAACCCTCAAGTGAATGGGTTCCGACCATCGGTAGCGGCTTGGGTAGCAACTTGTTCCAGTGCCTTAAAATCAAATGTCGAAGACCTGAAATTGGCTGCAAATGCTGGGTTAGCTCGTTCCGCCAAGTGTCCCTGCGGATGTTTTGGACTTCGACATCCATATCGACCCGCGTGCGACCAATCCGAAGCTTGGTGCATCTGCACAAATACTCAACAGCCGGCTCTGACGGACGCAAATCGATGAGGGTAATCGGCGGAAAGCTCATTCTGCGTTTGCAGATGCTTACCTCATCAACAGAGAATTGTTTGATCTGCCCATACATTTTAAGGTCGGGATCCAAATGGTAACTCAAATCCGCGTAAAGCTCCCGAAAATGCATGTTGGAAAAGTTCATGGGGCTGCGCACTGCCAACACGGAATCCGATTTTGTACTGTCCACCATGGAAAATTCGCCCGTTCGGATGGCCACGGAAGGGAAATCCAATTCAAGGCGCAGCGGTTTGGAGGGTGTCGTATCCTTTTTGGGCGAAATCAGGCAGGTATAGTTCCAAACGGAGTCGATCCTGCTACGGTAAAGATGGGCCTGTGGGCAATCACTTGCACGTCGCTGATCTTGATGGTTTGGACGTCTTTGGGATGAAAAATAAAATTCAACAAGGAAAACTTCCGAATCCGATCTTGGCGCGTTGGATGGCAAACATGTCGATTTGCTGATCATCCTTCATTTTAAGATCGGTGAGTACAGCATAGGCGGGCAAGTCGATGTCCACCGTCCCAATCTCAATGCGAACACCGAGCGCATCCGAAATGGCATTCTCCAAAATCGGAACGAGCTGATTTTGTGCCCATTGGGAGCGCAAAACCCAAAGTGCAAGCAATACCAGCAAGCTCAGGCTCACAAAATGGCCGCAGCGTTCGGAAGAAATTGCACAAAATCCTTTTCAAATCAAGCAAAGATACGATAAGTGAATAAGTGATAGAGTGAAAAGAGTTAGGAATAGTTTAGAATGGAGAATGGAAAATGGAGAATGGAAAATGGAGAATGGAAAATGGAGAACTGCGAAGCACATCAGCGAAGCTAATTGAGAATGGAAATGGAAAAATGCGTAGCATTGGCGTCGCCGAATCTTCGATTTCGTGCAAGCATTGGAGTGTTCGGAGTTAGTCGCTGAAAAGTGAAGCAACGAATGCGCCCCAACGACATGATTAATTATTCATGATTCATTGTTAATTTTGAGCCGTGCCTCTGATCCTCTCGCTTATCGAATCCAGTTGGTGACGAAACTTCTGCTGCGGTGATCCGCGAAGGGGTGGTTTTGTCGAATGTCATTTCTTCATAATTTGCAACACAGCGTCTATGGCGGTGTGATTCCGGAAGTGGCCTCTCGGCTGCATCAGCAACGGGTTGTCGCGGTGACCATGGCGGCGCTTGCGGATGCGGGTGTGAACAAAGCGGGCGTTGGATGCGATCGCATTTACACGCCGGGCCGGAGTCTCGCGGTGCCTTGCTTGTCGGAACCTGCTTTGCAAAGGCATTTGCCCTTGGCTTGGAAATTCCGCTGATAGGTCAACCACATGAATGCCCACGTATTGGCCAATTTTCTGAGTGATTCGCCGCCGACGTTTCCCTTCTTGTGCCTCACGGTAAGCGGCGGACATACGCAAATTGTGCTGGTGCGAGACTATTTGGACATGGAAGTGATCGGCCAAAGCATCGACGATGCCGCCGGCGAAGCCTTTGACAAAGCGGCCAAAGTCATGGAACTCGGTTATCCTGGCGGTCCAACGATCGACAAATTGGCCCGCGAAGGGAATGCGAAACGGTTTACATTCCCCAAACCGCACCTCGAAGGGCTCGATTACAGCTTCAGCGGACTCAAAACCAGCCTTTTGTATTTGCTGCGGGATGGAAATCAAAACAAGCCCAACTTCATCCAGGAAAACAAACACGACATCTGCGCGAGCTACCAACGCCGGATTGTGAGCTACCTGCTGGGCAATTTCAAGGAAGCGGCCAAACTTCACGGCATCACCCACCTCGCCATCGCCGGCGGCGTCAGCGCCAACAGTCACCTTCGCCAAGAATTGAAGGAACTCTGCCAACGCAAAGGCTGGACAGCGCACATCCCCAAATTTGAATACTGCACCGACAACGCCGGCATGATCGCCATCGCCGCGCACTACAAATACCTCGCAGGTGACTTCACCGATCAGTTTGTGGTGCCGTTTACGCGAGAGAAGAGCTTGTGAAGCGTATTGGCAGCGGCGTCCGCCGCACGCCGACCGAACACTGCCTCCGGCGGAGGTTCGGATGATGATGTATCAGTCGCGTATTCCAAAAATCAACCAAAGCCGTAAATTAGCCCCATGTACCTGAAATCGATTCATATCAAGAACATCCGAGGCATTGAAGACTTCAAAATGGACTTTCCCGAAGCCAAAGAGGCAGGATGGCATGTGCTGCTCGGGCAAATGGTTCCGGGTAAGACGACGGTTTTGCGGGCGATTGCTTTAGCGTTGATAGGGCCGACAGAGATTTTGCGACTGGATCACCTCCAAGCTGGGGTCGTGGGTTCGTCAGGGGCCAATGAAATAGAATCTACCATTTCATTCAAAACTAAAACTGAATGGGAGGTGCAGGTGGAGATAGCACTTCGGTATATTGGAGATTCCGTGCATTAGATGGTCAAGGGATGTTCACAATCAAAAAGATGGACTGACCAATTGTACGATTTGAAAGGGACATTCAATTTCGAAGTCAAATGATCAAGGGTTTGGTTGGGCGAACAATGCATTAGAATTTTCTGCTGGATTCGGACCATTTAGGAGATTCTTCGGAGGTGATGAAGTCACTTAACAAAAGTCTATCCGAATAATCCCAACGCTCGGAGCATATATCACGTATTTAAAAAGACGCTTCATTAATAGAAACATGGATTTGGTTAAAGGATCAACTGACAAGGGCTTACACAGCTGCTAATCAGCCGAGCGTGACTTAGCTAAATTTGTTTTGGACCGTGTCAGGCATTTTTATCAATACCGCGGGGCTTCTTCCTGGAAAGGATATTCATTTCATGAAGCAACAGCGGACGGCGTATTTTCAAGGATGGCAATGATAGTATTCTTCCACTTAGTGAACTTAGCGAGGGAATAAAATCGGCTCTTAGCATTGCGTTGGAACTAATTCACCTCATCACCAACTAAGCTTGATTGGGTTGACAGTGATGACCGGAAACTAAAAGGAAATCTTGGTGCGACTTCATAGATAAAGAAGGACTCGTCCTCATCGACAGGGTAGACGCCCATCTCCACCAGACTGGCAGGCCGGGTGGCACCTGGTTTCGGAAAGTATTCCCAACATCAATTCATCGTCGCAACGCACAGCCCACTTGTCATCAGAGCCGCAGGTGACGACAGTCAGATTTGGTACCTGCCAGCAGCAGGAATTGAAGAAAACCACGACTCATAGAAAGCGGAGAACAGAAACAGTCTGGTTTATGGAAATGTCCTAGATTCCTACGGATCGGAGCTATTTGGCAAGCAAGATGGAAGGTCGCCAGAGGCAAGAGCCATGGTGGAAGAACTTGCCCAGTTGGAGACCAACGCGATGTTTGACGAAATCGACGAATCGGGCTGGAAACGGATTGACGAGCTAAAAGAGTTGCTACAACTATGATTTCGGTAAGGATCGAGGAGGCTCTGCTGACAAGTTCAACTCAAACGTCATTGCAGCGCAACCAAAAAGCAGTCAATGAGCGGTTGCTTAGGGATTCCCAAAGTGACCTCGACGCAAAGTGGAAGAGTTGGCGCAGAACAAGGCTGCCAACGAAGTGGCAAGCATTGTTGCAAACAGCAAGTGCCGGAAAAGGCCTTTGTTGCTACTGCGAACATGATCGCGCGGTGCAGATTGAACACATTTTCAATAAGAAGCTTTTTCCACAGCGCACTTTCGCATTTTCCAACCATCTCCTTGTTTGTCCGACCTGCAACAATCGAAAATTGGATGCGTTTGCGGTGTTTGAAGGTGATACTGGACTTGCTATCAGGTTTTTCGAAAAGTCAGCACCTCGGGTTGCCCCTCCCACTGAGCTTCCTGTTTTTATCGATCCACGCAACGAGGATCCGATGGACTATTTCTGGCTGAATTTGAGTACTGGTTTCTTTGACATTCATCGGAAAGCCACTCCTCGAAAATCCAAAATGGCTGAATACACCCGCGATTTGTTGGAAATGAACACTTCCAAGGAATTTATAGAAAAAAGGGCATCTGCTGTGGATCAATACTTGGAGATTCTGCGAAAATATGTTGGTTGCCGAAATTCTAACAGTATTGAGGAATTAGTGCAATGCTTTCCGACAAGGTATATTCCGATTAACACTGGATTCTCGTTGGAAGAAGCTAAGGAAATCGGCCAAAAACACTGGACTGAGGAGCTCGGTAGAAACCACTTCCCAACCATTTGGCTAGAAATGAAGCGCCAATACAAATTCAATCCTACGGTATTTGCACGCCTACACCCCGAAATCGCCAAAGTCCTACAAATGGTCCCCGAGCTATTGTAAGGCATTCATCCGCTCACTTCTAGCTCGAACAACCTTCATTCCAATTTGCGCGTAACCAACACCCCAACCCCAACATTTCGCATGAAAACAATGTCACTCAGAATCTTATCCGCATTCCTCCTATGCGCAACTTTTACCCTGACTGCATGCAGCCGCAAGCCAATAGACCCAACCATCCCCGAAGCGCTTCAGGATTCAAATTCCAACTCTGAATACTCTTTTGAACTCAAAAGCCGCGAATCCAACGACTTGGTTGGTGAACTCTTCGCAGAAATCCTTGAAAAACGTCCGGAGGTCAAGAAAATCGTCGATGAACAAATCCAAATGCTCGATGATATTCAGCAGAATATCAATGACCTTGCATCAATCGGACGGAAAAAAGCAACGCCTACTATGCCTCAGCAAGTCGCACGCAAAGGCCATCATGGACAGCATTTCCAGCATGCAATGCGATGGAAAAATCGATGCGAGCGAAGCCCGATGGAAAGCTAGCCTTGCCGCCGCGATGCCCTTTCCGCTCAATTAGCAACAAAGCTAAAACCTGAGAGACGAATTGCGCGTCTCAAAATTCCGGTTGACGATGCCGCAAATCGAGGACTATCAACGCAAAACCATCCGAATCTCGATGCAGCCACGCGGCCCTCAAACAAGCCTCCAATTGGCGACCAGGATGCAAACCATTCCAACAAAGTAATTCGATCAAATTTGCGCAATCGAAAAGAAGACGATCTGCAATAAAACGTTGCCACCAACGTTGGTTTCCATACGTATCGTTCATTCGCATTCGCTACAATGAACTTCGTTGAAGAATTTGAAACCCAACGCCGCTTTTCACTTTTCACTTTTCACTTTTCCTTCCCCATGAACCGCAAGAAATTTCTCACCACCACCGCCTTGACAGCTTTTTCGTTGTCGACATTCGGAACGATCGCCAAAGCCATCGACGGCAGCTTCAAAGGCGATTGTGACACGACCAACGACATTTTGGGACCATTTTACCGGGAAGGTTCGCCGCTGCGGTCGGATTTGACTTTTGAAGGACTCGAGGGGGCCCGCATCAGTGTAAAAGGCAGGATTCTTGGTCCCGATTGCAAAACGCCGCTGGAAAACGCAACCGTCGAAATATGGCATTGCGACACCAAGGGCGAATACGACAATGAAACCGACCAATTCCGTCAGCGCGGACAATGGAAAACCGACAAATCAGGGGAATACGCCTTCAAAACCATTTTCCCTGGCAAATACCTCAACGGCAAACTGTATCGTCCGAGCCATATCCACTTCCGTGTGCGTGCCGCAGAACACAACGAATTGATCTCCCAGATCTACTTCAAGGGCGATCCGCATATTCAGAAAGATCCCTGGGCCTCGCAAGCCAAAGCAAATCAACGCATTCTGGAAATTTTACCCGAAGACATTGCGGGAACGTTTGCCATCCATTTTGATGTGGTTTTGAGTGGCCGCTAAGCCATCACGGAGATTCTTCCGGAGTTTGAGCATTGAACCTTTCGCATCCAATCAGCTCAATTCGTCGTCGGCCCAAAATACACCCCTTCCTTCAATTTCTTGTTTTTCCGCTTTCGAGGACCAAATTCCCAACCGACCCTCACCAATGGAGGCTGATACTGAAAACTGCGGCTATTGTCGTTCAAAATCTCTTCATTCCAATCGCCTAAGAAATTTTCGCCGTCGTAAATGTCATGGCGGACCCGCACATTGACCGACTGGAAACAGAATTCATGGCGTTGCTCGAGACCGATCCAGAGATGCTTTACGGGCGAGAAACTCAAACCTACAAAGGGTTGAATCACAGCACCCATCGCGTCATAAACGACCAAATATCCCTCATCAACCGGGTCGCCGAGATCCCGACTCTGCAGGGGACTAACCCAAGTCGCACCGTTGACGCGAAGATGCAGGCCAAAACCAGCGCCTGCCGAAAGTCTCAAACGGTCTTGAGCGAGTGGATGGATATACCCAAAATCCTGTACGAAGGTGAGTAAGTCTCCACCCTCTAGTCCCCAAGCTTCGGCAGCCAAATGATTTTCATGAAAATTCGTTTGATAGGGAATTTTGTCGATGCCCTACGAAAACCGCTCGCGCAAGAGAAATCCACCTTTTAACACCATGTCCCAAGAGAGCTCTAAGTAATTTCTTTTCATCCAAATCGGCGAATCCGCGGTCAAATTGATGGGTGTATTCTCGAGGAACGGCGCTCGAAATTCATCGAAACCATATCCAAGGTGCAATTGGTGCGTCACTTGAGCGCATGGCAAAAGCGGTAAAAGCAGGGCGAATAGTCCAAACAAGAAAGTACTTTTTCATCGGCATGAATTTAACCCAATTTAAGGATGAGTTCCTGTATATCAACTCTTAAGCATTCATTTTCAGAGAAATTTTCGTAAAAAAGTTTATTAGAATAACGAAGGATTTTGCCTTCTTGAATTCCATTCGCCGACTTGCTATCTTGCCCCATCAATCTAAGAAGAGAGAATGTCTGGCAAAAATTCATCGTCCAAAAAGACAACGGAACGGAAAACCACGCCGCCCGCCAATAAACCCCAAACCGGGAAGAAGCTTCCCAATACCACATCAGGTTTGGCAAGCATCTCCAAAATGACCTGGATTGTAGGCCTGATTGTCGTTTTGGTCACCACCATCGTGTTTTCGGGCGTGACCAAACTCCACTGGACCAATTGGGACGACGACGAATATGTCTATGAAAATTCCATGGTCATGGAAGGTGACTACAATGCGATTTTCAAGGAACCCGTCAACAACAACTACAATCCGTTGCCTGTGGCGATGTTTGCCTGGGAATGGGAATTGGTCAAGGATCCGGCAGCGGAAGCCAAAGATCCAACAAAGGCCTTGGAAGACAAAGCAAGGCTCTTTCACATCAACAACCTCTGGATGCATGTGCTGTGCACGGCGCTTGTGTTCATTCTGATGCTTCAAATGGGCCTGAATCCGATTTGGGCTGGATTGGCAGCATTGTTGTTTGGCATTCACCCGTTGCGCGTCGAGTCGGTGGCTTGGATTACCGAACGCAAAGACGTGATGTTCGGGACCTTTTATGTGGGTGCTTTGATCGCTTACCTGCGTTTTCTGGACACCAAAAAGTGGCTTTTTTACGGGATTTGCATGATTTTATTCGTGCTTTCCTTGTTGAGCAAGATTCAAGCGGTGTCCTTGCCATTGTCGATGATCGCCTTGGATTGGTACCGTTCGCGGAAGTTTAACATGCCCACCATCCTCGAAAAGGTGCCATTTTTTATTGGTTCGGCCATCATTGGCTACATCGGCGTATTGTTCCTTTCGAAGGGGGAAACGATTGACACGACCCAAACATTTGGCCTGTTCCAGCGTGTGGCCTTGGGTTTTACCTCCTATTGTTTGTACATCGTGAAGGCGGTGGTGCCCTACGAAACTTGCACGTTTTACCCCTATCCCAAAGCAGTGACGACCTTGCACTATGTGGGACTCGCCAGCGCGATCGGGGCAATCATTGGGGCGATTTTCCTGCGAAAGGTGGCCAAGGAGGTCACTTTTGGACTGGCATTTTTCTCGGTGAACATCATTTTCCTGCTCCAAATCGTGGGGGCAGGTAGCGCCTTTTTCTCGGATCGCTTCACCTACATCGCCTACATCGGATTGTTTTTTGCCTTGGCCATGTTGGCACAACGCGCCGTGAAGGCAAAACCGGCCTTGATGCCTGTGGTGGCTGGAATTGCTGGATTATGGGTCTTGGGTTCTGCGGTTTTGACTTGGCAATACGTCCCGGCTTGGCAAAACACCGACACGCTCTGGACGGATGTGATGGAAAAATACCCGCGCAAGGTCGTATTGGCCTACGTGAACCGCGCGCAGTACCTGCGTCGTCATAGCCAATACCTTCGCAGCCAAAATAAGACCGCCGAGGCGCAAGCCGAATTCGACAAAGCATTTCAAGACTTAACCACGGCCATCGAATTGCAGCCCAATTACCACCTAGGTTATCTGAACCGCGGGAATATCTTCTTTGACCGCGGCGAAGACGACAAAGCCTTGGCGGATTACACCAAGGTGCTGGACATTTTGGGGCCGATTGATTTCAACAAGCGGATTGACAATGCGGCAGCGGGCGCGTTGAGCAACCGTGGGGCGATCTATTCGCGGAAGGGAATGCGGATGGAAGCCTTGGCGGATTTGGACTTGGCATTAAAAATCAATCCCAAGGACAAAAACACGTGGAATAACCGCGCGGTGACCCATTTTGACATGGGCAATTACACCAAGGCGATTGCGGACTTCACGGAGTTGTTGAAATATGAACCCAATCTCAGCGGTGCTGTCAATGCCCGTGGCGTTTGTTATATGCGACTCGGAAAATGGCAGGAATCCTTGACGGATTTCAACAAAGCGGTGCAAATGGATCCCAAAAGCGGGGCCTTCATCAGCAACCGCGCGATCGCCCATGCCAATCTCGGCAACAAATCAGCGGCCTTGGCCGACGCCCAAAAGGCGCAAGCGCTTGGTCAGCCGATGGATCCGGCATTTTTGCAGAGTTTGCAGCAGTAGGCTGGGGTTCGCCCCCTCAAGGGCTTGCAGCTTATACCCCTACTTGGAGCTAGGAGCGATCTTTTGCATTGCAACAAAGTATGTTTGTCCATCAAAACTGTTTGCACAAGCGCATTCCATGATAATTGGACGCTCAGGAAAGACCTTTTGGTACAAGGCAACGCGTTCGTCAAGGGGAATCGGCAAAGGGTCTTGCATATTGGTGATCAAAAGTCCAATCACCAATGCAGGATCGTGCAATGGTGGTCGCCAGCCATCCAAAATTTCAGGTCGGGTATGGTATTTGAAATGCATTCCGATCACGCGTTCAACAGCTGCTTCGTGGGGGCCAGCGTAGGGCTTGGGCGAATTGCGCAAGGCGATGGCGATTTGCGCTCCGGCGAGATGCTCCGTCGCAAACCAAACTCCAACGCCGAGCATCAACAAAATTGCAGAGAGAAATGGCCCCCGCTGCCGCCAATTTGTCACGGGTCTCGCATACCGCCAAAATAATTGCACCGTAAAAAAGTACAACGACAATGAAGGAATCCCCACGCCCAGGATCAGCATCACTGGCATGTAAAGATTGAATATCCCCAAAAAAATGAGGCTATAAAGGCAAATCGCGAATGCAATTCCCTGCAAGAAATGTCAAACCAGATGCAGTTTTGGAAAACTCATTCGCAGAACCGGCCAAAACACGACGGGAAAAAAGGCAACTTGAAGCACAACCAAAGCCCATCCCACTGGTTGACAAAACCCTTGCACAAGCAGGTTTCCGACATACGCGAGCGCAACGAGGAGAACATTCAGGCTCGTTTGCACCCAAGGATTCAAGAAAACATGACTCATATTTGGGCTAATGCTCAATTTTGACAGCTGAAACTGCAATTTCGACAACCATTTCTTGATTGGGGGGGTCGAAATTATTGCCCACTATGGACGTTTTGAAACGCTAATTGTTGCGGCTGGACAACAACAATTGTTCAAAAAAAATCAAGCTCAATTCATTCTATGTCAACACTTTACTAGCAAAACTCTTTCCCTTCACCCGCGCAAATCATCCCCTACAATTTGGTAAGCCGAGCAATACAAATGTCATCGTAGTCCCCCAGATCGTCCTTCGTAGAATAGTTGATGGTGATATTCGTTTGTTTTTCACCTGTGCCTTCAATGGAATACCCCTGCGGTGAAATTGGCTGCTCCGGGATGTTGAACCAATTGGGCAGGTCCTTGTCTCGATCGGCATAGAGGGTATCCATCTGCCCGTGCAGGCCAACGATGCGCATATCATGGCCGTTGGCGCCGCCGATGATCTTGACATTGTAATTTGTCCAATGGCATCCATCTTCTACCAAGTAAAGTCCATCAAACGGGCCTCTTGAGGGTTGGTCGCATTCTGCCCCACTCCAGCCCTCTTCACATTGGCAACGACCGGTTTTGCATTCCCCATGCACACAATCGTCTGAGGCGCATATCTTGCATCCGCCCAAGAATAGCAATACAGTGATCCCCAGAAGGAACCCAAGCCTTTTCTGTGCACGCCCATTCAGCAATTCCTGGATTTTGATCAATCGTCTCATGTTTTTTCGTCACAGTTTCACACCCAATCCGAATTGAAAGTTCCCGAAAATGTCTTTGCCATGGTAGGGTCTCAGGCGATAGGTCTCATTCTCGCCAAAATCAACCTCTCCGAATGCGCTGATGGGGTTTGCAGTGAGCTGAAGGCCAATCCCTCCCTGAACCAAGGCATACATTCGTTCGCCGATATTGGGCATGAGGCCAGCCTCGGCAGTGAATCGGACAATCGGACTTTTTATCGATTGATCGATCGCAACTGCAGGTACCTCTGACATCCAGATATTGCCCGCTTGATAATTCCTTGATGCTACAAGAGACTCCGAAATCACCCCGCCTGTGAGGGCAAACCCGATGAAGGGCGCATTTCCCAGGAAATACCGGTAACGAGCCGTGACTATCGGGGACATCTTGCGTGACCATTCCATTTGGACAATGTAGCGAGGATCAAGAGGTAGGTCGAATTGCTTGGCAGGATTCCTGGAAAAGTAAAACGGCAATCCCAGTTCGAGTCCAATAGCATGATGCGCTGAAAACTGCATCAGCCAATTTGCCGAAACAATGGCTTGGGAACCTTTGGTAGGCGCGATCAATACCTGCCCAGACCCACCAACATATTGGAACTGAGCCAATAATTTCCCACTCAACAAGAAGATCAACAGGCCAATGAAGGCGGTCTTGAAAATTGGATGGATCATTTTGTTCACAATCTAAAGCTATAACAAACGCGCTATGATTCAAAACTTGGACAAGGTTTACAGCACAAGAATTCCTTTCAATTCTAGCCAAAAAACGCAGGATGGGTATTCAAGGAGATGCAATTCTAACTGTCGACGATTTGCCTTGCTGAACGGGATTGCTTAATATCACCTTTTATTACTCCCACAGTATGAGAAAATCACTACTATTGACTGCTTTTGCCTTGTTTGGCGGGGTCGCGCAGGCGCAAGACGCCTACAGCTATGATTCCCAAGTCACACAAGACTGGTTTGGCACCGAATTGTACCTGATCAAAAACGGCACGGGCTTCACGCCTCCCGTCGCGTCACGTGCGCTTGGGTACGCGGGATTGGCCGTGTACGAGGCCCTTGTGGGCGGCATGCCCAACCGCATGAGCCTGGAAACGCAGCTTTCCGGCCTCACCGTCACCGATCCGGCGCCGGGCACCTCCTACCATTGGCCGACTGTCGCCAACAATTGCCTTGCCTTGGTCGTCGACAGCCTCTGGGCCAATGCCTCGCAACCCCAGAAGGATTCGATTCATGCCCTCCGAGACCGCTACAATGCGGGCTACACCGGCCAATCGAGCTACGCTGTCTCCAAAGCGTTCGGCGAAGCCGTCGCCACGGACATTTTCAACTGGTCCAAGACCGACGGTGGCCACCAAGGTTATGCCCACAATACCGATCCGAGTTACGTGCCACCGACAGGCGCTGGCAAGTGGGTACCGACGCCTCCGGCGTATGCAGCAGCCTTGCAGCCGCATTGGGGTGATAACCGTCCATTTGCAGCCGGCAATGTGGCTGCGCCTGTGATTCCCGTTGCACCACCTGTATATTCTACCGATACAAATTCAGCGTTTTACGCTTATGCCCATCAGGTATATTCGACACGACTGAACCTCGCCCCTGGCCAAATCAACATCGCCTATTTTTGGGGTGATGGCGGCGGTACGATTACTCCTCCCGGTCATAGCATTTCGATTTTGACACAGTGTCTGGACACGGAAAACGCCAATCTGGGATGGTCAGCCTATGCCTACGCAAAATTGGCCATGTCGCAGACGGATGCCTTCATCAGCTGCTGGAAGACCAAATACACCTACAATTTAATGCGTCCGATCACCTACATCCGCGCGAACATCGACTCGACTTGGAGTTCGTTGATTGGTACGCCTCCCTTCCCCGAGTACACAAGTGGTCATAGCACCCAATCAGGCGCGATGACGGCGGTGATGAATGACCTGTTTGGATCGACTTACAGCTTCACGGATAATACCCATGGCAGCAACTTCGGCGGCCCGCGCTCGTTTGCCTGTTTTGACGAAGCCGCCTACGAAGCCGCGACGTCCAGATTGTATGGTGGCATTCACTACGAATTCAGCGATGTGCTCGCCATCACGCTCGGCAAAATGGTCGGCGAAAACATCAATGACCTGTTTGCGCAGGTGACCACGGAAAATGCAGCGACCTCTGTTGCCGGAACTGCCAAAATCAGCTTTTACCCCAATCCGACTCCGAACTATGCCTTGATTTCCTACGAAGGATTCAAGCTGGGCAAGGTGGTGATTTACGGAATGGATGGCCGCATCGTCGGCGAAAGCATCAACACAGCGGTGCTCGACCTGATGGCATTGCCTGCTGGAAAGTACATTTTGCAGGTTTTGGACACGAAAAATGCACCTGTGGCAAGCAGCAAGATTGTGAAGCTGTAAGGTCAGATTGCCTCGGAAAATCTAGAAAATGCCTGCGATTTCGTGGGCATTTTCATTTTTGAAGGCGCTGCATCCGGCCCGAATGCGAAACAATGCGATGATCCATTATCTTTGTTGTGACGGGTGCCACGTTGCACGCTCAAAACCATTATGTTGAAGCAATTCCGCGAATTTTTGCGTTTGTACTGGGTTTCGGGGTTGGTGTTTGCCACCACCTTGCTCCTGCTGACTTGGATCTTCGTGGAGCGGCAGGAGGCATTTGCGCGGGATCCGGGATTTACATTTGACGAATTGCTCACGACGATGATCGGGGTGCTGACGTCGATCGTCGTGACGACCTTCTCCTCCATTTTTGTGGCCTTGCAGCTGGCCTCAGGGCAGTTTTCTCCGCGAATCGTGCGTGGGTTTTTCAGGGAGGATTGGCGTGTGCAATTGGTTTTGGCGCTGTTTGTGATGGCGATCAGCTACAACCTTTCGTTGAAGTTTCTCGGACTCACGGGCGTGGATGACAGCTTCAAGATTGGAAGCCAAGTCATCAACTATGCCGCGCCGGGCATTGTAGCGGGGATATTTTTGGTTCTCGTAGTCTTTCCGTACTTCATCTATTACATCATCCGCAACATCAACGCGGCCAAAATCACGCGCAACATCTCCGACCGCACCATCCGCGAAATAGAGGTGCATTTCAAGCGTAAATGGGCTTTCAACGATCCTGAGACCTACGAATTGATCTTGCCCGAAGGATATGAAAGCTTCCATCATGTGCTTGCGGCCGAAAACGGCTACCTCACCCACCTTGCGTCGGCCATGTTGAAATTGATGAAGCTGCTTGGGCATAAAGTCTATGTAACAAAATTCGTCGGAAGCTTTATTGCCAAAGGTTCGGTGATTGCCCACGTGGATTATTTGGGCCAAAATCCCATCCGCAAGCGCATCCTCAACCTGATTGTGCGGCGAGGAATGAAGATTCACGACTACCGCAGCTACACGCAAGACATCAACTTTGGCATCCGGCAATTGGTGGATATCGCCGTCAAAGCCATTTCACCAGCGATCAATGACCCGACCACGGCCATCACCTGCCTCAATTATTTGGGAGACGTCGTCCGGGAATTTGGGCAATACCGGATTCCCTCCGCGAGCACTTTGGAGCTTGAGCGTCAGAACATTTACGTCAACGAATTCAATTTTGACAAGGTCGTGGACCACGCCTTCAACCAAATCTATTTTTGGGGCAGAACGGACCCGATTGTCGTGAGGCATATCATTCATGTCATCACGGAAATTGTACCTCATATTCAGAATCCACACAACCTTTGCGTTCTGTTCAAGGAAGTTGAGGACTTCGAAATGCTGGGAAAATCCAAGGAGGAGCTGAAGCAAGTTTTTGTCTTTCAGGAACATGTGAGAAGTCTTCAGAAAAATTACTTCTGTCGGTACTTGCATGCAAGTTTGAATGCAATCGAACGCACCTTTACGGATTTGCAGAGATTGCCCACCGCGCAGCGCCAAGAATGCGAGCAGCGTTATGCGCACAGCCTACAGACCCTGCGGACGGAGCAAGGCAAGATGAAGGAATACCTTACCATGTTGGCCGAGGTGTAGTTGAATTTGCGGCGATTTGTACTGCGTTGAGGAAGAAATCGTTGCAAAACAAACCGAAATTCTACACCGAATTCTAGCGAAATTTCGTGAACGGCATATAAAAATTTGCCATTCACCGTCTATTTACGGACATTGATCGAAATACATGTAAACTTCCAAAGATAATTTCGCCATTTTTGCAACATCGACCCAAGAACGCTATGTACACCACGATGGAACACCCGAAGAAGCTGAACTCGATCCTGCTGATCGACGACGATGATGTTACGCTGTTTTACAATTCCCATATCCTGAACAAACTTGGGCTTGGCATTCACATACATTCCGAAATGAACGGTGTAGAAGCCCTGAAGTACCTGAATCAGAAGGAGAAACACGCCGCAGACTACGTCAAACCCGACTTGATTTTGCTCGATATCAACATGCCGATCATGAATGGCTTCGAATTTCTCGAGGAGTATGAGAAGTTGCCTTCCAAGGAAAAGCAGGAGCAGCAAATTGTCGTGGTTTCAAGTTCGACACTGGAAATTGACCGGGAGCGTGCTGCCCGATTCCCTTCGGTAACGGGCTATTGCCCCAAGCCGATTGGGTCCGAGGCCATTGCCGAGCTGATCAGCAGGCTGTTTCCGAGTGCGGGCATCAATTGAGCCGTTGCCAGCTCCACTTGCGTTCCCAGAACCAATTTGATAACTTGATGCTTCAATCCTTGAAAATGAAGCAGTTCGTCCTTCTTGTACTACTTGCCTTGCCCACGATGCTCCTCGCGCAATTAAACGGGCCGAGGATCCAATTTGACACGACCACCATCGACATCGGCGAAATGCTCCAAGGCGGAGATGCGCAGTTTGTCTACAAGTTTCAAAATGTCGGCGATCAGGATTTGGTGTTGACAATGGTAAAGTCCTCTTGTGGTTGCTACGTCCCGAGGTGGAGCAACGAACCGGTCAAGCCCGGCGGTGAATCCGAGATCATCGGAAAATACGATTCCAACCGGATAGGGATGTTTCAAAAGTCTTTGACCGTCGTTTCCAACGATACAATTGCAGGGAACATCGTATTGTATGCCAAGGGAAACATCCTACCCAAGCCCGCCGAGCCAACCTATTTGGCTCCCAGCGAGGAGCCCACTCATAAGCACTAATCCTTTCCGCGGTAAATCACCCACTTCTCCTCCCCTGCCGAGACGCTAGCGACGACGGTCAAATTGGCCCAGTCGATGCATTTTTGATATTCGGTGAAGGCGAAGCCTTCATTTGGCATCCCGCTTTCGATTCACTACTTTGATGCTTCAATGTTGAACATGAAGCAGTTCGTCCTTCTTGTACTCCTAGCCTTGCCCACGATGCTCCTCGCGCAATTAAACGGTCCGAGGATTCAATTTGACACGACCACCATCGACATCGGCGAGATACTCCAAGGCGGAGACGCGCGCTTTTTTTACAAATTCAGGAATGTTGGCGATCAGGATTTGATTTTGGCTTTCGTAAAATCCTCTTGTGGTTGCTTTGCTCCAAATTGGAGCAGCGAACCGGTCAAGCCCGGCGGCGAATCCGAAGTGATCGGAGAATACAATTCCTACCGAATAGGGAGGTTTAACAAGTCATTAACTGTGTTGTCCAACGATACGATTACTGGGAAAATCGTATTGTTCGCCAAGGGAAACATCCTTCCCAAACCCGCCGAACCAACCTATTTGGCTCCAACCGAGGAGCCCACCTCATAAGCATTAGTCCTTTCCGCGATAAATCACCCACTTCTCCTCCCCTGCCGTCACACTGTCCACGACGGTCAGATTGGACCAATCGATGCATTTTTGGTATTCGGTGAAGGCTCAGCCTTCATTTGGTATCCCGCTTTCGATTCACTAATTTGATGCTTCAATCTTGCACATGAAGCAGTTCGTCCTTCTTGTACTCCTTGCCTTGCCCACGATGCTCCTCGCGCAATTAAACGGCCCGAGGATCCAATTTGACACGACCACCATCGACATCGGCGAGATACTCCAAGGCAGCAATGTTGAGTTTGTGTACAAATTCAGGAATGTCGGCGATCAGGATTTGGTCCTAACAAGCGTGAAATCTACCGGCGGATGTTATGCCCAGAGTTGGAGCAGCGAGCCTGTGAAGCCGGGAGGCGAATCCGAGATCCTAGGAAAATACGACTCCAACCGAATCGGTATGGTTAAGAAGAACCTTATCGTCTTATCGAATGATACGATTGCGGGGATGATCGTATTGTATGTCAAGGGTAACATCCTGCCCAAGCCCGAGGAGCCGAAATATTTGGCTCCGATTGAAACTTCACCAGGGAACCATTAGTCCTTTCCGCGGTAAATCACCCACTTCTCCTCCCCTGCCGTCACACTGTCGACGACCGTGAGATTTCCCCAGTCGATGCACTTTTGATATTCCGTAAAGGCATACGGGCCGGCCAAAAACAATTCGCCGTGGGCCAATTCGAAGTCAGGATGGAAGCCGTTGCAGTCTCTTCCCTGCGAAGGCACGATGGAGGGTAGCCGCCATTTCAAATGGAATTCTTCGAGAAAGACGGTCATTTGCTGCTCGGCGGTTAGAATCACTTTGGCTTTTGCATGCTCCAATCGCCAAGTCGCTTTCCATTCGATGGCGTTGACCGTCTCAGGTTGGACGATGCGCTTCCCGAATACCCACCAAGTTTGCTGACCAAACACGATCAATCCCGCAAAAACCAGCATCGTGCGGCGCAACCAAGCCCAATGTGTGATCCTTCCAAGGGATTTCCAGATGTAGGGGACAAATTCGGCGACATAAATGGCGGGTAAAAACAACAAGAGGAAACCAAACCGGTCATATCCTGCTGAAAACAAGTAGAAAACCAGCCAAGCAGCCTGTACGGACAAGGTTAAGGCCTCCTCGGGCCGACGTTTTACGCGCCATTTGAGTACCATGCCCGCTGTTCCCAGCCAAAACAGTGGCTTGAGCAACAAAAATTTCAAAGAAATGCCGAGTTCCAAGGCAAAAAACTCCGAAGTGTAACTTTGCCGCCCCAAATAATACTCGATCAGGCCATTTGGCCCACCGTGTAACAGTGTGAGCGTCAGTGTGAGCGCGAGGAAGAAGAAAATACCCAATTTGAGGACAGAAACGGGGCGGTCGCGTGCGACTTCCCGCATCAACCACCAAAAAACCAGGCTCAAACCAAGGGGCAGAATCGCATATTCCTTGATTCCGATCGCCAAACACCAAGTCAAAATCCCCAATCCGGCCCAATGCCAGCCGCCATTCCGGTCCCAAGCCAAAAAGCATCCGAGACCCGCCAAAACGAATCCCATCATGGGCAATTCACCCAAGACTTCTGCGCCGTAGGTCAGAAATTGGATGTTCAAAGCCATCAATCCGACAGCGACAATCGCTTTTTGCGGTCGTGTCAGCAGGCGGCCCACCCAGACCAGCGCCAAGACGGCAATCAAAGTCAGCAGCACCATTCCGAGGCGCGCCATCAACATCGATTCACCCAAAATCGCCATCCACCCCGCCAAAGGATAGGCCAAAACCGGCCCCATCGTGATAAATGGGGAATCCGATTCGCAGTGTTCCCCGGTCTGATCCAGCGGATAGCACAAACCATTGCCGCGGGCAGCTTCCCGTGCGACCAAAAAGTGCCCCGCATCGTCGTACCAAATGGGTGAATAGAAGGCAGATACGATCAACCCGCCCAAAAGCAGGGTCAAAACGATCAGGTATGGCATCCATTTTTTCATTCGGCGGAACGAACAAATTACGCAATTTTTAGCCGCGAATGGCATGTTTTTGCGGTAGAAAAACTTGTTTGATCAGGTGGAGAAACCCGAAGGGTTCGCGCAAGCAACTGCGAAGCACATCAGCGAAGCTAATTGAAAGTGGAGCGTCGAGCGTTGGGTAGCCCGATAACTCTCAACTTTCCTCTCTCAACTCTCCACATTCAGTTGCCAATTATTTCTACCTTTGTGCCGATTTTACATCACAAAAAAGAATATGGCGAATACCTCTTTTGATATCATTGTCGTCGGCTCGGGTCCCGGCGGATACGTGGCTGCCATCCGCGCAGCACAATTGGGTTTCAAGGTTGGCTGTGTCGAACGCGACGCACTCGGCGGCATCTGCCTCAACTGGGGCTGTATCCCGACCAAAGCCCTGCTCAAAAGCGCAGAAGTCTTTGAATATCTGAAACATGCCGAAGACTACGGCATCAAGGTTGCCGGTGCCGAACCGATGTTTGACAAGGTCGTCTCCCGCAGCCGCGGTGTCGCAGATGGCATGAGCAAGGGCATTCAGTTCCTGTTCCGCAAAAACAAAATCGAGCATATCGCCGGATTTGGAACCTTGACCAAGGACAAAAAGGTCGAAGTCACCAACGACAAAGGCGAAAAAACGATCTATACCGCGCCGCACATCATCCTCGCGACAGGTGCACGCAGCCGTCAGTTGCCGCACATGCCGATCGATGGCAAAAAAATCATCGGCTACCGCGAGGCGATGGTCCTCCCTACCCTGCCCAAGAAAATGATCGTGGTCGGTTCAGGTGCCATCGGCTCCGAATTTGCCTACTTCTACTCCGCCATGGGCACCGAAGTGACCCTGATCGAATTCATGGACCGCATCGTGCCTGTCGAGGACGAGGATGTGAGCCGCGAATTGGCCAAGAGCTTCAAAAAGCGCGGCATCAATGTAATGACAAGCAGCGAAGTGACGGCTGTGGACACGAAGGGCGCAGGCGTGATCGCCACCGTCAAAACGGCCAAAGGCGAAGAAAAAATCGAAGCAGACATCCTGTTGAGCGCGGTCGGCATCGTCTTTAACCTGGAGAATATCGGCTTGGAAGGCCTCGGCATCAAAACCGAAAAAGGCAAAGTCGTGGTCGACGAATATTACCGCACCAACGTGCCCGGCATTTATGCCATCGGCGACATCACGAGCGGACCTGCGTTGGCACACGTGGCTTCGGCCGAGGGCATCATCTGCGTCGAAAAGATCAAAGGTGTTCATACCGAGCCGCTCAACTACGGCAATATCCCCGGCTGTACGTATTGTCAGCCCGAGATTGCGAGCGTCGGCATGACCGAAAAGCAAGCGAAAGACGCTGGCTACGAAGTCAAAATCGGCAAATTTCCTTTCAGCGCAAGCGGCAAGGCAAGTGCAGCCGGCAAAAAAGAAGGCTTCATCAAAGTCATCTTCGACGCCAAATACGGCGAATGGCTCGGTGCCCACTTCATCGGCGCCAACGTCACCGAGATGATCGCCGAAGTGGTCGTCGCAAGGAAACTGGAAACGACCGGCCACGAGATCATCAAGTCGGTGCACCCGCACCCGACCATGTCAGAAGCGATCATGGAAGCATGTGCTGCTGCGTATGATGAGGTGATCCATTTGTGATTTGAATTGAGAATGCAGAATTGAGAATGGAGAATGCGTTTTGGCGTATTCTCCATTTTTCTTTTGGGGGGATTGTGTGCGAATCTCGTAGCCATCTGGTTCTAAACCGGTCGATTGGAGCGTTCCCTTGTCTTTCCGATAGAGCGGAGCTTCCCTTGTCATTCCGATGGAGCGAAGTTTCCCTTGTCATTCCGATGGAGCGAAGCGACGAGGAATCTGAAAGCTACGATACAGGAACTACACAGCATTCCGATTAGCCTCCAATCGGAAGAGCATCCCTCCTCGTGAAATTGCCATTGGGACAAACCGCTGCCGATTCACATCAATGCCCCAAAACCACATTCTTCGTGATCAACCCATCCTCCGTGGTCACCTGCAAGCTGTAGCCGCCTGCAGGCAAATGGGAGGTATTGAGCACAAACTCACGATCGCCGGCTGCATTGGGCATATCGATGACGACTTGACCGAGCATGTTGACCAAGCGGACGTTGCGCGGCATTTGGCCTTCGACAGCGACGTTGATCACTTGATTTGCCGGGACAGGCCAAATCCTGACGTGGGCGACGATTGCAGGACTGATGTTCACGCCTCCAACGACCGAAGCCGCAGTCACCGACGGTTGCAAAGTATGCGGAAACAAACTCATACCGACCGACTGAACCATATTCACAGTCGGTGAAAAAGCGACATTGCTGCCGACAAGGTTGGAATCTGTCTGAAACCCGAGGATCATCACCATTCCTTGACCACTTGTATCTGTAGGCACCGTCCTGGAAATCGCGATTTCTGCTGAGTTAGAACCGAATTTTGCGAAGGACATCCTGTTATTTCCCGGTGCAAACCAAGCATTGGAATAATCCACCCACTTCAAACCCGAATTGGCGAGGCCGGTCGAATTCCAACTGATCTTCATGGCCAGGCCGTGAACAGAATCGACATTGGTTCCCGAAAGTCCCTCAAAGTAAACCCCAAAGCGTGCGATGTCTCCTGCAGGAACCGGATTGTTCAGAGGAACGATTCGCAATTGATCCGGCCCGCCTGTTATGGTTCCCGTCTTGGTATGGGTACTTCCATAATTGAGCTGAATGGCAAGCGTATCGTCTACAAGAATGTCTCCATCGCCATCGGTGTCTCCTTGTTTGTAATTCGCTCCCAATCCGAGGCTTCCCAACCAATTCCACGCTTTTTGACCATACCATTGGGTGGTTGCATTGGGGCGCGACGAACCGCTATGGCCAAGTGCCGTTCCCAGGGCCAATACATCCATCACATCGGCCAACCCATCATAGTTGACATCTCCGGGAAAAACACAATCAATCAGCCCGGAAACGTTGATCGTGTCGAGTCGCACGCAACCGTTGGGAGCCGTAGCAGTTACGCGGTAAACACCGCCAGATGCAGCGACAATGGATTGACTTGTCGCCCCCGTGGACCACGCATAACTTGAGAATCCGGGGCCGGCATTCAAGGTGATCGACGTGTCGGCACACATCACGGTGTCGCTTCCAAGCCAAGAAGGCAGCGTTGGCAAAATCGTGACAACCACCGTGTCACTAGCCACGCAGCCAAACGTATTTGAAGCCGTGAGAATCACATTGTAAGTGCCAGGTGCAGTCAATGTCAGCGTCGGCGAATTTGCGCCTGTGCTCCAATTGTAATTGAATATGCCTGCCAATTGCGGATTCAAGGTCACCGTTTGCGGTTCGCAGACCGTTACATTGTTTCCAAGCGTGAAGCTGAAATTACTGAAACTCACATTGATGTCGTCCGTTGCCACGCATCCGCCCGCTCCAGTGACTGTCACTGAATAGACTCCGGCCGAAGTGACATTGATTGAGGGTGTCGTGGCACCTGTACTCCATTGATAACTGCTGTATCCGCCGCCTGCATTGAGTGTCGCAGATGCCTGACAAACATTGATGTCGGGACCAAGGTTGACGGGTGTAAATGGAAAGTGGCTGATGACAACCGTGTCCGTGGCAGTACACATGAACGAATTGTACACGCGTACGACGTAGGTGCCGGGACTTGTCACGGTATACGTCTGCGAATTGGGGCCATTGGTCCAGTTATAAGAATAGAAACCCGGACCGGCATCCAGCGTCACAGGCGTACCTGGGCAAACGGTTTGATCCGGACCGATGTTGGGACTTGGCAGCGGATTTCCCGTGACGACGATCGTGTCGCTGGCCGAACATCCGTATATGTTGCTGCCCTGCACCCAAATCGTTTGAGGACCAAGGCCCGTCACTTGGATGGTATTGGTTGTAGCACCAGTTGACCAAAGATAGCTTGTCACGTTGAATGTCGAAGGGTTGAGCACATAAGGACCTGGAAAGCAATAGCTTGCCGTGGACGGTAAACTCACGGTCGGTTGCACGTTGTAAACCAATGCGGTATCGCTGGTTTGGCAACCATTGCCATCGGTGACAGTAACGCGAAACATGCCTGACGCAGAGGGGTTGATTACCTGCGTCGTGGCACCAGTGTTCCAAGCGTAGGCCACGTAGCCCGGGCCGGCATCCAGCGTTACAGGGAAGTTACAAGTGTTGATATCAGGCCCAAGGTTGGGGCGAATTGTCGGGATCAGGCTGACATTGAGCGTGTCCATGGCTACGCAGCTACCGTTGACCGAGGCAGTCACACGGTATTGGCCGGGGTTTGTCACCAAGATGCTCTGTGTCGTTGCACCGGTCGACCAAAGATAGCTGCTGAAGCCGGGATTCGCAGTGAGGGTCGTACTCGCACCCTGACAAATCTGTTGATCAGGTCCAAGGTTAATCACCGGAATTTGCGGCGTGACCGTCGAGGATGCGTTGGTAATCGTTCCGGCACTGTCACGTTGGACGGAGACGGTGCCATTGCTCGCCATCGTGATTTGCACACTGTTTGTCCCTTGGCCGGAAATGATTGCACCATTCGTTACCGACCACGTGTAGGTGGAATTGGCAAATGGGAATGTGTAGAAATTGAAGGGTGAGCCTGCGCATACCGGTGGATGGAAAATTGCCAAGGATGGATAGGAAGGTGATTGTTGGATAAATGGCCAATTGCAGTTAAATGAATAGCCATAATTGCCGTAGTGGGTCGTAGCACGTGTCTCGGTCAGCACCATCGGACTCCCGCCTGACCATTTGATTTTCAATGTATCTAGAAATCCGTTGGCCGTAAATGGAACAGTATGGGAACTTAGCAAGGTACCACCGGAAACGCTCCAAGATGGGGTGTAGACATAATATGGGGCAACATACAAAGAACCACGGTTTCGTTGGTAAATCCAGACTTTACCGGTGTCCCCGTTCCAAGGCCCGTTGGCGATGGCGGGCATCGGAAAGGTAGGCTGCTTCCCGACCGTGGTTTGAAAGACGTCGTAAAAACTACAGTTCGCATTGGGATTGAAACTGCTTACCGTCGGGTATTCGTAACGATGGCCATCTCCGTTTCCCGTCCATACATACGTTGCAGTGGGCGTGCCTTGACCTGCAATCGGAGAGCCCGACCAATTATGGGTACAATTCCCGCATGTCGTGTACGCCGTATGTGATACTGGGGTGAAGGCACATACTTGAGATTCAGCCTGCGGATTTCCGTAGCATTGGGCTTCAAGACGTTGCAGGAACAAGAAAACAAGCGCAATCAAAAGCGAAACCCCGATTCGGAAATTCATAGCATTCAGCATTTTATTTGAACCCTACATAACTGTCAACCTTGATGCTTACCTACGTTTTGCATTCGACACTTTACCACCAAAAACCCAACAAATGCCTTCCAGATGCGTTTTTCCTCCACTTCGAAAACAATGCCATAAATCAATGCCCCACCACCACATTCTTCGTGATCAGCCCATCCTCCGTGGTCACCTGCAAGCTGTAACCGCCTGCTGGCAAATGGGAGGTATTGAGGACAAACTCCCGATCGCCGGCTGCGTTGGGCATATCGATGACGACTTGGCCCAACATGTTGACCAGGCGCACGTTGCGGGGCATTTGGCCTTCGACAGCGACGTTGATGATTTGATCGGCTGGAATCGGCCAAATCCGCACATGCGCAAGAACTTGCGGGCCGATTGACACAGCTCCAACGACCGTCGTCGAATTGACCAAGGGTGACGCAGGATGCGGGAAAAGGCTCATGCCAACTCCCTGAACCATGTTGACCGTTGGATAAAAGGTGACGTTGGATCCCGTTAGGCTCGAGTCAGTCGCGAAACCCAGGATCATTACCATGCCATTTCCACTGGTGTCGGTCGGACTTTTCCTTGAGAGCGCGATTTCCGCAGCATTCGCGCTGAATTTCCCGAAGGTCATTTGGTCATTCCCCGGTGCAAACCAAGCATTGGAATAGTCTACATACTTCAATCCTGTAATCCCCGGCGAATTCCAGCTGATCTTCATCGCCAATCCGTGCACAGAATCAACGGCGCCGGCCGAAAGGCTTTCGTAGTAGACCCCAAAACGGGCGATATCTCCCGCCGCGACAGGATTGTTCAACGGCGTGATGCGCAACCGCCCATCGCCGCCCGTGATCGTCCCGGTTTTGGTATGCGTGCTTCCAAAGTTGAGTTGAATGGCCAGCGTGTCATCCATCAGAATATCGCCATCGCCATCGGTATCCCCTTGTTTGTAATTTGAACCTGTGCCCAAGCTTCCCAACCAATTCCATGCCCGCTGACCATACCATTGTGTGCTCGCATTGGCGCGTGTACTGCCACTGACCCCAATCGCAGTCCCCAATGCCAGTACGTCCATCAAATCGGCCACACCGTCGTAGTTCACATCTCCTGGGAAAACACAATCGATCAGTCCGGAAATCATCACCGTATCCAAACGAACGCATCCGTTAGGGGCCGTCGCAGTCACGCGGTAAACCCCTCCGGTCGGTGCCACAATCGTTTGACTTGTCGCTCCGGTGGACCAGGCATAACTTGAGAATCCGGGGCCGGCATTCAACGTCATATTCGTATCTGCGCACATTACGGTATCACTTCCAAGCCACGAAGGCAATGTAGGCAAAATCGTGACGGTGACCGTATCGCTTGCGATGCAACCAAATGTATTGGAAGCGGTCAGCGTCACATTATAGGTTCCCGGGGTACTCAGCGTCAAGGTGGGTGTAGTTGGGCCGGTACTCCAATTGTAATTGAAAATGCCCGCCAATTGAGGATTCAAGGTCACTGTTTGGGGTTCGCAGACGGTCACATTGGGGCCTAGGCTGAAAGTGAAATTGGAGAAAGATACGTTGATGTCGTCCGTTGCCACGCATCCGCCTGCGCCTGTAACCGTGACGGAATAGGTGCCTTGTGATGTGACAGTGATCGACGGCGTAGTTGCTCCAGTACTCCACAAATAACTGCTGTATCCGCCTCCAGCATTGAGCATGGCCGAACCCTGACAGACATTGACGTCAGGTCCAAGGTTGACTGGGGTAAAAGGATAATTCGCGATCACCACGGTATCTGTTGCATAACAATTAAAGCTATTGTAAACATACACGATATAGGTTCCAGGTGAAGTAACCGTGTAGGTTGGCGACGACGGACCGTTGATCCATACATAGGAGGCGAAACCCGGCCCGGGATCTAATGTGACGGGCGTACCCGGGCAAACCGTTTGGTTGGGACCAAGGTTTGGAACTGGAAGCGGATTTCCTGTCACCACAATTGTATCTCTTGCACTGCAGCCATAGGTGTTGCTGCCTTGTACCCAAATTGTTTGGACTCCAAGACCAGATACTTGAATTGTTGGTGTGGTCGCACCAGTCGACCACAGGTAGTTGGTCACACTTGAGGTAGATGGATTGATCGTATATGGTCCTGGGAAACAATAGCTTGCCGTGCTAGGCAAACTCACATACGGTTGCACATTGTAGATGGTAAGGGTATCACTTGTCTGACAGCCATTTCCGTCTGTGACCGTAACTCGAAATTGGCCTGCCGTCGCGGGATTGATGATTTGTGTCGTGGCACCGGTATTCCAAACATAAGATGTGTAGCCCGGACCCGCATCGAGTGTATTGGGAAAAGTACAGGTATTGATATCAGGCCCGAGATTGGGACGCGTGGTCGGGACCAAGCTGATGTTGATCGTATCCCTCGCAACGCAGTTGCCATTGGCAGAGGCGGTGACGCGGTATTGGCCAGCCGAAGTCACAACGATACTTTGGGTAGTTGCCCCAGTGGACCAGAGATAATTTCCGAATCCAGGATTGGCAGTAAGCGTTGTGCTGCTGCCTTGGCAAATCTGCTGGTCAGGCCCCAAATTGATCACGGGAATGAGCGGAACCACATTCGTAGAGGCATTGGTCAATGTACCTGCGCTGTCACGTTGCACCGAAACACTGCCATTGGACGCCATGTTGATTTGTACACTGTTGGTGCCTTGCCCGGAGAGAATTGTTCCGTTGGTGACGGTCCAAGTGTAGGTAGAATTTGCAAATGGAAAGGTATAGAAATTCGTAGGTGAACCGGCGCAGACGGCTGGATGAAAAACCGCCAAGGAGGGATAGGCCGGTGCCGATTGGTACGGCGTCCAAGTACAGTTGAAGCCCATGCCCCACGTTCCTTGGTGAGTGGTACTACGTGACTCAATGAATGCCATCGGACCTGCACCGGACCACTTCACATACACGGAATCGTAATACCAATTGGAATTGGGCGTCCAAGTATTGGAACGAAGAATGGAACCGCCGGTCACCGACCAAGTCGGCGTAAAAACATAATTCGGCCAACCGTACATCGAGCCGCGCTGCCGATAATAGATCCAAACTTTCCCCGTATCGCCATCCCAAGGGCCGTTTAGCAGACTGGGGATGGGAAAAGTTGGCTGTTGCCCCACGGTGGTCATAAAAACATCGGAATAGCTGCAATTCGCATTGGGATTGTAACTGCTGACCGAGGGGTAGATGGAGTAGTGTCCGTCACCCTGCCCCGTAAATAAATAGGTGGCCGTTGCAGTACCTTGACCAGCGATCGGATTGCCACTCCAATTGTGCGTGCAATTTCCGCAAGTATTAAAGGCATGCAACGTGAGCGGCGTATACGCACAGGTCTGCGCCTCTGCTTGCGGATTGCCGTAGCATTGTGCGACAACACGCGTTGTAATGCCCGTTGCGATGAGCAGAATCAATGAAAAAACGATCCGGATTCGCATGGAATTCAAAATCTGAGTGAAAAACCTGGAATTTGTTTACCGAATACTTACCAAAACACGAGGAACATAAAAGGATCCGAAATCCTAAGGTAAATCTATGGATCTGCTGCGATCACCAAGCTACAGCATTCCGATCACCCGCCATTTCCAACATCAATGCGAAAGTACAATTCTTTTGGCAATCAACACATTGTCTTCCGTCAAGATTTGCAGACTGTATCCACCGGCAGGCAAATCGGCCACCTGCAAGGCGAATTCGCGCTCACCGCTAGCCGAGACTTCCAATACCGTTTGGCCGAGCATATTCACCAGCCGCAGAACCCGTGGAAGCTGCCCATCAACCGCAATTCGAAGAATATCGTCGGCAGGAATTGGCCAAACACGTACCTCGGTGGCCACCGGTGCATTAGTAGCTACGGCACCAATCACGGTGGCTGCTACAACGTTGGGCTGCATTCCCTTAGGAATCAGGCTCATGGAAACTCCTTGGGCAAAATTCACCGTCGGTGCAAACGTCACATTGCTCCCGACCAAGCTTGAATCGGTCTGGAATCCCAAAATCATAATGATCCCTTGGCCCGAAGTATCCGTTCCAGAAAGCCTCGACAAAGCCAAATCAACCGAGTTGGCTCCCGACTGCAAGAAGGTCATACGGTTATTGGCCGGGGCAAACCAAGCACTTGAAAAGTCCACAAACTTCAAACCCGCATTCGCCAGTCCCAAAGAGGGCCAACTCAGTTTCAAAGCCAAACCGTGAATCGAATCGACATTGCTGCCTTGTGGGCCTTCATAATACACGGCAAAACGGGCCAAATCGCCAGCTGCCACATTGGTATTCAATGGAATGACCCGCAAAACTTCGTTTCCACCTGTAATGGTCCCCACTTTGGTATGCTGGCTTCCGTAATTCTGATGGACAGCCATTGTGTCACCGGCCTGAATCAAGCCGTTTCCGTCGGAATCAGCCTGCTTGAAATTCGAGATGAACGGCAATGGGAAAGCCCCGTTCCAGTTCCAAGCCTGCTGTCCATACCATTGTGTACTGGCATTTGCGCGTGCAGGACCTGAGTACCCGATCACGGTGCCCAAAGCCAAAACATCCATCAGATCGGCAACGCCGTCATAATTGGCATCTCCGGGAAACACACAATCAATCAAGCCGGATATCATGACCGTGTCCAAGCGCACGCAGCCATTGGGAGCTGTTGCGGTCACGCTGTAGACGCCGCCCGAAGCCGCCACGATGCTCTGTGTATTTGCCCCCGTAGACCAAGCGTAGCTCGAAAACCCGGACCCGACATTCAGCGTGATGCTGGTATCCGCACAGAGGATCGTATCCCCACCGAGAAGTGATGGCAAGGTCGGCAAGATGGTCACCGAAACCGTGTCAGCGGCCGTACATCCGAAATTATTGGCGACAGTAAGCGTGACGTTGTAGGTACCCGGCACCGTCAATGTCAACGCCGGGGTCGAGGCTCCCGTGCTCCAATTGTAGGTGAAGTTTCCGATGAGTTGGGGATTCAAGGTGACCGTTTGCGGTTCGCAGACCGTCACATTATTGCCCAAGCTGAAACTGAAGTTGGAAAAGATCACATCAATGGCATCATTGGATGTGCATCCGCCAGCCCCCGAAACAGTTACCGAATAATTTCCACTTGAAGTTACGGTGATCGATTGCGTCGTTGCACCGTTGCTCCAGAGATAGCTGGAATATCCACCGCCGGCATTCAGGGTTGCCGATGGCTGGCAAACGTTGATGTCAGGCCCCAGATTGACCGGAGTGAATGGATAGTTGCTGATCAAAATGGTGTCGGATGCGCTGCATCCAAAACTGTTGTAGACAGTGACGCGATAGGAACCCGGCGTAGAGACCGTATAGGTTTGTGAAGCCGGACCGCCTGACCAGATATAGGAGGAAAAACCTGGCCCAGCATCCAAAGTGACACTCGTACCGGGACAAATGGTCTGATCGGGACCGATATTGGGTGTAGGCCGGGGATTACCCGTCACGACAATCGTGTCACTTGCGATGCATCCATAGGTATTGGTACCGCGAATCCACAAGCTCTGTGTTCCCGTGGCCGTCAATTGAATCGTCGGCGTCGTTGCGCCTGTCGACCAGAGATAGCTGGTCACATTGGAATACGATGGACTTACTGTATAAGGCCCTGGTGCACAATAGCTTGCCGTTGTAGGAAGACTTACGGATGGCTGTACGTTGTAAATGAGAGCGGTATCACTCGTGAGGCAGCCATTCACATCCGTCACGGTCACGCGATAGGTCCCTGAAATCATCGGATTGATCACTTGCGTGGTCGCGCCATTGCTCCAAGCATAAGACACATATCCAGGGCCTGCATCCAATGTCACGGGAAATGTGCAAGTATATTGATCGGGGCCTAGGTTCGGTCTTGTGGTGAGAATTGGGGTAAGGTTAATTGTGTCGGTAGCAGAACAATTGCCATTGATGGTGGCGGTCACTCGGTATTGCCCGGGATTCGACACCGTGATGCTCTGGGTCGTCGCTCCATTCGACCACTGATAGCTGGTGAAGCCGGAATTGGCGGTGAGGGTCAAACTGCTGCCCTGACAAAGATTCTGGTCAGGACCTAAATTCACCACGGGAACAAAAGGTGTCACTGTCGAATTTGCCGTTGTGATTGTCCCGGCACTGTCGCGCACGACGGTGACGGTTGCAGGCCCATTCAAGATGATGCCCGCACTGTTGGTACCCTGCCCCGACGCCACGGTGCCATTGGATACCGACCAAGTATAGGTCGAATTGGCAAACGGAAAGGTGAAAAAAGTTGCTGGCGACCCTTGGCAAACCGGGTGATTGAATACCGCGAGGCTGGGATAGCCCGGTGAACTTGCTGGAGGCACCCAGTTGCACGCAAACGATGTGAGCATGTTATGCGGATAATAGCCCACAAACTGCGCCTCGTTCAAATGCATATTGGTAGGGCCGGCCCACTTCACAAATACGGAATCGTCGTAGTAAACATTTCCGCGGTGATTTACCGACCTCAGTTTCACACCACCCGTGACAGTCCAAGACGGGTAGAAATCTACAAGTCCCAAGGTGATCCCGTTGGGATTCATGTAGTTCCGTGTGTAAATCCACACTTTGCTGGTGTCGCCATTCCAAGGTCCGTTGACCAAGGCTGGCAACGGAAGGTTGGGTTGGGATGCAACGCCAACTTGCCACATATCGCCGTAGCTACAGGGGACATTGGGATTGTAGCTGCTTGAGGACACCTGCCCGGTCATTACGCCAAATCCCGGGGTTGGACTCCACTGGTAAGTCGCCAATGCAGTCCCTTGGCCTGACTGCGGTGCGGGGGACCATGTGTGCGTACAATTCCCGCAGGTCGTGAAAGCCTGCATTGTCAGCGGCGAAGATCCACAGGTCCAAGACTCAGCCTGCGCGTTTCCATAACACTGAGCATCAACAAAATAGGGAAAACAGGCCAACAAGAGCAAACAGAGGAGAGAGGGAATTCGATTTGACATAAAACCACTTTTGGAGAATGGATGCGAAACTTCCAACGATGCACCATTTCCTTACCCACACAACAAAAATAATGTCTCTGCACATTTTCTCCAAATGAAATCCCTTACAAAATCACAAAAAATCTGTCTTTGGATTTCGTGTTCGGTCGGTGGTGCGGCAAATGGAACATTCTCCAATTTTATCTTTAGATTTGGGCCTCTGCACTAAAAAACACTGAATTATGAGTGATAATACAGCTTCTACGACCACCCATTCCCTTTATCAGAAGCATGAGGGGGTTCTTCGCAAGGCCATCGCAGCCATCCACGAACGCAGTTTCTATGCTGCCTTTCTTGAGGCTCCGAGCAAAAGCGTCTATGGCGAAACCGGCCATGAAGACGGCCTCGCAGCTTACAACGCCCAAGTCGGCAAGCCTTATGCCAGCCTGCTGCAAGGCAGCGACACCACCCTCGCCGCAGGCGAAGAATCGCCCTATACACTCGAAAAACTCGGCATCAGCTATCCTGCCTACAAAAATCCCGAAGAATATGTCGCCGTCGCACGTTCCCTTGCCGTTGCATGGGGCAAAGTCGATGTCCAAACACGCGCCGGCATTCTGGTCGAATCGCTTTACCGCATCAGCAAAAGGTTCTTTGAGCTGACTTTCGCGACCATGCATACCACTGGCCAAGCCTACATGATGTCTTTCCAGGCAAGTGGCCCGCACAGCAATGACCGCGCCTTGGAAGCCATCGCCCTAGGACTCCACGAGCAAACCCGCTTCCCCGCCAATGTCGAATGGGTCAAGCCCATGGGCAAGGACAAGGATGGCAATCCGATGTTTGTCAAGCTGCAAAAGCAATTCCGCTGCCAACCGATCGGTATTGGTCTTGCCATCGGATGCTCGACTTTTCCTGTTTGGAATACCGTTCCCGGGGTTTATGCGAGCTTGGTCACTGGCAATCCGGTGATTGTCAAGCCGCATCCGAAAGCCATTTATCCGCTCGCTTTGGTCGTCTCCGAAATCCAGAGTGTGCTCAAGGACAATGGATTCGATCCCAATATCGTTCAACTCGCACCAGATACCACCGAGGCTCCGATCGCCAAATTGTTGGCTGAAAACCCGGCGATCAAACTGATCGACTACACAGGTGGCAGCAGCTTCGGCGATTACCTCGAAGGCTTGAAAGGCAAGCGTACCTTCACCGAGAAGGCCGGCATCAACAGCATCGTGCTGCATAGCACCAACGATGTGCGGTCCATGATGCAAAACATCGCCTTCTCGCTCTCACTTTACAGTGGTCAGATGTGTACCTGCGCGCAGAACATTTTCATCCCCAAAGACGGAATCGATACGCCCGAAGGCAAGCTCAGCTATGACGATACTGTTGCAGCTTTGACGACAGCGATTCACAAATTGGTGACACATGAAAAAATGGGCCCCGGAACCTTGGGCGCGATCCAAAATCCAGCGACGGCCGAACGTGTGAATACCGCCGCAGGACTTGGATTCAAGCAACTACTTGCTTCACAGGCGATTGCCAATCCTGAATTCCCGAAAGCGCGCGTCCTCTCCCCTGCCGTGTTTGAGGTTCCCTCGACCGACCGCGCAGCCTTGGAAAAAGAAATGTTTGGCCCCATCGTGTTTGTGGTTCCCGTGGTGGATTACAAAGAAGGTGTCGCCATTGCACGTTCGCTGGCGATCATGGAAGGTGCCATCACTTTCAGCAGCTGGTGCACCGACGAAGCCGCCCGCGCCTATATGGTCGACGAAATGGCTTCGAGCTTCACATCGATCAGCTTCAACTTTGTCGGGCCGATTTGGTCCAATCAAAGCGCCGGTTTCAGCGACTTCCACGTTTCTGGCGGAAATCCGGCTGGCAACGCATCTTTGACGGATCCCGAATACGTTACAAAACGATTCGAGATTGTGGGCATCCGTACCCATGCTTGATACGTATTGATTTTTAGCCACGAAGGCACAAAGACGCAAAGAGAATCCATGACCTTTGTGCCTTCGTGCCTTCGTGGCAAAATAAAACAATGAAATCCTCTATTAAGAAGATGACGAAATCAAAAGGACTATTCTTCGCATTCACCTGCCTGGGCGTGATGTTTCTAAGCAGTTGTGGCGGTGGCAACGTGATGCTCGACAACCCCAACAACGATGAAGGGGCCACTTTTATCATCGACGGTACGGATGAATACAGCCTCCAACCCGGGGAAATGAAGAAGATTTCATTGGGGGAAGGTGCTCACAAAGTAGCGGTCACACGTACAAAAGCGGGGCGGGCTTCGAATCTGAATTTGATGTCAAGGAGGGCGGAGTGTTGCATGCAGGTGGTAGCTATGTGGTATGGCGCCAATTGTACGGCGTGCAAACCGACCGCAAATCCCTGCTCAACGAGGACTGGGTCATGATTGATTCGACCAAATTCCTCGGAGACTTGCGGGTGTACCCAGACAGCATCTACTATATCGAAAAGAACTGGACCTTGGGCCTAGAGGAGGAATTACCTGAAAGCCAAGCGCTTTATGTCACCAGTGACTACAAGGTGGAGAGCAAGATCTTCCGTCAGGCGGATTTTATTGCCACGTATAGGGCGTTGGCTGAAAATGCGGAGAAACCCAAGTGAACATTTTTGATGCGTAGACAAATCGGATTCTCCATTTTCCATTAGCTTCGCTGATTCCTTGGCAATTAGCTGCGCTGAACTTCGTTTCTCAATTCTCCATTAATGTGAAAGTACTGCTGCTCGGCAACGGAATTAACAGGATCGACAACAATTATTCGTGGAATAACTTGATGGACGACTTGTTGGCGTATGCCAAGATGGAAAATGCGATCACGCTCGACAACAAGCCTTTTCCGTTGTTGTACGAGGAGATTTACCTGCGCCTGACATCTTATCAGCACCATCCGGAGGCGGAGATCAAGGAAAAAATCGCCGAATTGATTCGGAATGTAAAGAGCAACGACCTGCACCGCAGAGTCATGAAGCTGAACGTGGATGAGATTCTCACGACGAACTACGACTACAATCTGGAGTCGGTGACGTTTGGAGGGGTGCAAGGCGCCAAGCCGATCAAGCCGGTGAAGGGCAGCAAATATTCGATTTTGAGGCGGCGGAAGGCGGGGACCAAAACCATCTGGCACATTCACGGGGAATGTTACGCCCCGGGGACGATCCTTTTGGGGTACCACCAATACGCAGGTTACCTTCAAACGATTCGCAACTACGTGACCAACGGGTTAAAATACCAGAACCTCTACTTCGAACCCCTTACCAAACGTCTCAAAGAAGGTGACACCGAAATCCGGACCTGGATCGACCACTTTTTCATGAGTGACGTTTATATCCTAGGATTGACCATGGACTTCGTCGAAATCCACCTGTGGTTGTTGCTCAATCTCCGGGCGCGGTTGTTCAAGGCTCCCAACAAACCGTTCCAAAACAAGGTGACCTATATCTATGCCGCAAGCGACGCTGCAGCGATGAAACCCCGTATCGACCTGCTCTGCGCCTGCGGCGTCAGTTGTATCGCCTTGCCGGTCGTCGACCACAATTGGAAAGACATGTACAAGCATGCCTTGGACATGATTGACCGGGCTTGAGGATTCCTTCGGGAATCAGTCGAAAGGCGCATTTTGGGAAATCGGAGCATCTTCTTGCTGATTTCGAAGCACAACCCAAACCGCTGCGACAAGAACCATTGACAAAGCAGCCAACATCACCATCCCGGGTACCCAAATGCCACCGTCAGGCTTGCCACCGATATCGATGTTCTGAAAGGTGAATTGGTCTGCGATCCAATAACCCAAACCGCTGCTTGCCATGAGCATTCCCATCGCGGTTCCCTTCCGATTGGCAGGCGTCAAACGCCAAACCGTGGCGAAGGTCAGATAATTGTACAGCGACTCTCCTACTGCGCCCAACAAAACCGCCGCGATCATGGCGATCGTACCGACATAAGGAAAGACAAGGTAAATGCAGATACCCAAGGTGCTCAATCCAACCCCAATCAACAAGCGCAGTCCCGCGCCGCTGAATCCTTTGGTAGCAGGGCTTTTCCGCAGCACAAATGCGAGTCCGATCCCAAGATTCAGTAGCAACACGAGCAACGCCTGAAATTGAATGGAAAGCATGGAATAATTGTAGCCAACATACTCCATTGCAAGGTCCCCTGACAAGCGGATCGTGGCCCAAAGGACGCACGTCAGCAGCATGATGAGGAGCATCAAACTGTTGCGGCGCAAGGCGGATGGACTCGGTGAAACTGCAAAAAGAATGAATCCCAAGACTACCGTCATCAACAAGATCGCGTACACAAGCGAGTCGCTCATAAAGTAGAAGCTGGGCTGCATCATCCAGAAGTGGAACACAAATATTCCCAAAGCCAAGGCGATCAGCAGGAAGCTACCGAATAACTCAGATAAAATCCGTCGAGGTTGCCAAGCCATCCTAGGCCGCGCTGCCGGCAAAATTCCGGTGACGGAGATGATCAGCATGAAAATTGCGTGCAAACTCGCCAGCGCGGTAAGCACCCAAAAGCCTGTTTGATTCGTGAAGCTGCCGGATATGACGAACAATCCCATCAATAGATTTCCAAGCAAGGCAGCCACGTTGAGGATCGCCCAAACAATGGAAAATCCGCCTTCGATATGGTTGGACCGGGTGGAAAGCATGAATCCAAAATGGGTCAGATTCCCCATTTTTGCAGCGCTCGAGCCTACTAAAGTCAATGCCGCCCCAGCGATCACGGCGACGTCGAAGCCTGAAGCAATGCAGCCGAGTCCAATGGCATTCAACAATGCTCCTTGGACCACGATCGAACGTGTTCTGATGAGAAAATCGACCAAAATCCCCGAAATCCCACTGAGAATCAGCATCAAAACAAGATTGTGCCGAAAAGAACCGCGTGCATCGTCAATGCCCAACTCGTTGACAACGTACAGCACCAGAATCGTACGACATGCATAGTAGATGAACCGTTCCAGGAAAATGGAGGTCCCCACAAGGCTTGCTGCCAGAACGCGCGGAGAATCTTGCGGATGCGTATCCTTATCCAATTGGCTCATTTGCATGAATTAGGTTATGAATGAATGCTACAGTCCTTTCTCACCCCTGAAAATCAATCAAAGGCTTATCGATGGGCTCCCACAATTCGACGCGGCGGCCATCGCAATCGACGATGGAAGCAAACTTGCCGTAATCGTATTCTTGCAGCTCAACGGCGACTTCGACACCTTCTTCACGGAGTGCGGCAAGCAAGGCTACAAGGTCATGTACACGGTAATTGATCATGAAGGCCTGATCTCCCGGCCCGAAATATTTGCTGCTTTCCGGGAATGTGCTCCAAGAGGTGGAACCAGACTGCCCCGATGCCTGTCCATCTTGCCAACTAAAGGTATGCCCGTATTGACCTGCGGGAATGCCGAGGTGTTTTTCGTACCATGCTTTTGTTGCTGCCGCGTCTTTGCATTTGAAAAACACGCCGCCAATGCCTGTAACTCGTTTCATAGGGTCAAGATAGCGCTTTTCACCGAACAGGGCCTCATTCTTCGAGGGAAAATTATTTTCATTACGCCAAATCACCTTTTTATTAAAATAATCCACATTTGTGCACCAAAAGCATTCATTTCGGCTAAATTTAAACCATATCTGCAATTTATTTTTATAAGAATGCATCAAAAACTGGTTTGCGAACGCATGAAATCCCCCCATCTTTGTCTCAGTGAATGGCTCGGCAACGAGCTGAGAATTTAAAGTGACGTTCTTTTTGAAAAACCGTTTTTAGATTTTTTTGTAAAGCGTTCTTTTAGCTTTCCTCTCATAAAAGAATCTCTTGCGCTCCCCTGGTTCCAAAATCAGGGGAGCGCTCTCTTTTCAGGCCATTTTGATTCGCCAACAACTTTCCCATCCAGCAACCAAAAACCAAACAATTACCTGCTGAAAAATATTTTTTGAACACAATTCAATATTTTATTAAAATAACACTCATTACCTTCTCACAAACGCCTCATTTGATCCAAAAATGAATATGATTGAAGAATTATTTTTATAATAATGATCCAAAAATAGCTTTGCAGACCTACAAAAACCCTGCATCTTTGAATCAGTGAATCGGCAGAGACAGAGTTGGTCTTATGAATGCCAAAAGTTTTAAAGTGAATTAAAGTGACGTTCTTTCTGTTCAACTTTTAGTGATAGTTTAGAATTAAGTGATTCGTTCTTTTGACAGCGTAGAATCCGCTAGGATTTCAAGCTGAAGCGCTCCCACAGGCATATTGCTGACGGGAGCGTTTTTCTTTTGTGCCCTTTGGCATGCAACGACCTCCAAAACGTACAACAAAAGCGACAGCTGTGCGCAATTTTATCCCTCCCAATCAATAAATTGGACGATTTTTGAAATTTCGCCCCAATTGGGTCTTCGTTTTTCGGTACAACCCCTACCCACAAAAGACATGAAAATTACATCATTGACCACTGCCTTGCCTTCGAATGGGATTCGTTGGAATACATTTTTAATGCTCTTTCTCGCCTTGGCGATCGCAACGACGGCCTGCGTACCCAAGAAAAAACTCTCCGCAGAAATCTCCGCCAAACGCGCCGCCGAAGAACGCGCAAAACGCCTCGACGGTGACCTCGACATCGCCAACCGCAAGATTGCCGAACTCGAATCCCGCGTCGCCACGCTCGACAAGGAGTTGCAAGACTTGGCCTTAAAAAGCAAAGGCTGCGAAGAGGAGGCCAAAACGCTGAAACAAGAAAATGCCAACCTCACCAAACGCAACGCCGACCTCCTTTCTGAAATCGATCAAATCTCCAAATCATCCATGTCAGAAAAGGAAAAATTGGATGCTGCCCTGCAAAAAAAGAGCAAGGAACTCGACGCCCGCGAAAAATCAATCGCCGAATTGCTTGACAAGCTCGAGACGCGCGAAAAAGCATTGAAAGAGCTGCAAACCCAACTCGATGCGCGCAGCGCTGCCGATGCCGAGATGCGTGCCCAACTCGAGGAACGCGAAAAAGCCCTCAAGGATCTGCAAGACCGTATCGCGGCCCGCGACAAAGCGATGGAAGACCTGCGCAACAAACTCAAAAATGCACTCACAGGCTACCAAGACGGTGATCTCTCCGGTCGAAGTCAGAAACGGCAAGGTCTACATCGCGATCAGCGACAAGATGCTCTTCAAATCCGGCAGCGCAGCAGTCGAAAAATTGGGCAAGGAAGCGCTTTCCAAAGTCGCTACGGTTCTCAGCAAATACCCCGACATGGACCTGATCATCGAGGGTCATACCGACAATGTGCCCATCAAAACCGAACGCTTCGCCGACAATTGGGACTTGAGCGTGATCCGTGCGACTTCGGTCGTGCGCATTCTCACGGTAGATTACGGCCTCGCCGCCAACCGCGTCACCCCATCCGGCAAAGGTGAATTTTTCCCGAAAGTCAGCAATGACACTCCCGAGGGACGCAGCAAAAACCGCCGCACCGAGATCATCATCGCCCCCAAACTCGACGAAATCGAGCAAATGCTGGGAAGTGATAAGTGAAAAGTTATCAGTGAAAAGTGAAAAGTCTTGATAGGCATTGCTTTGATGTGGAGAGTGGAGAGTGGAGAGCATTCTCAATTCTCAATTCTCCATTCTCAATTTTCCATTCTCCATTCCCATGTTGAAATTCTACCGTCTTGAAACTCAGCGCGTGATCATCCGGTGTTATGAGCCACAGGATGCGGCGGCGATGTCGGAAGCGATTTTGCGCAATCATGAACATTTGATTCCTTGGTTGCCTTGGGCCGTTAAGGATCAGCATACGGTTGCTTTCTGTCTCGATGTGATTCGGAAAGCCCGCGGGCAATATGATTTGGGAATTGATTTCATGATGGGGACTTTTGACGCGCGTGACGGGCGCTACATTGGGGGTACGGGCCTGCATCCGCGTGTGGGCGCTGGGGCCTATGAGATTGGCTACTGGATCGACCAATCATTTACCGGTCAAGGGCTTGCGACACATGTAGCCGCCGCATTGACCAAAGCTGCATTTGAATACGCTGGCGTACACCGTGTGAACATCCACATGCAAGTCGACAACATTCCGAGCGAACGCATCCCGGTACGATTGGGTTACAAACTTGATGGACGTTTGCGAGAGATGGTACCGATTGCAGACGGCCATTTCGGGGATATTTTCAGATTCAGCATGCTGCGGGAGGAGTTCGATGCGAGTGAATTCAAGGGCATGGAGCTGAGGGCCTTTGGGTTGGATGGAGCGGCTTTGGAGGTTCGGTTGTAATTGGAGACCGAAGGAGCCAAAATGCAGCTTTTGACGCGGGGAATGGCCTTCGTTTCGAAAAGTTTCACGGGTGATTCGCCCCTGCTTCAAAACCTATTTTCTTCCTATCTTGCCCACTTAAATGGCGCAAGACCAAAACCCCGTTCGATCTCCGAAAAGCCTGCGTTGGCTTCAGGCGGAACCAATTTGGCTCATTGGCCTTGGGCTTGTTTTCCATTTCCTCGCGCAAATTCATTGGGACAAGGTCTGGGAAGGATTCGCCTATGATCCGGTGCTGCGTTGGTATGTGCCGGGCGCCTTTTTCGTAGCTGCGTTGTATTCTGCTTTGAATGCCGTCCCCGAATGGCAGCCCACGTACCGCATTCGCCTGAAAGCCACCTTACCGATCGAATTGGCCTTGAGCTTTGGCGCTGTCCTCTATCTCAAATACGTGGATCCCATGGTCTACGTGGACGATGCGGGCTTCATTCTGCGGTATTTTGACCATTTTGCCGAAGGGTGTTTTTTCTGTTTCAATGTCGATGACGGGCCCGTATTTGGCTTGTCAAGCTTCATCTACGGGCTCCTTGGTGGATTTTTGACTTGGTCGGGAATTTTCAATTCGGAGGGAGCCGTCAATTATCTCGCCTACATCGGCACCTTTTTTACCGCCTTTCTTTATTTCCGGATTCTGCGGAAGCTCGTTTCTTCGGCGGGAATGATGGTGGTGTTTTGGTTCCTGCTCATGACCTGTAGCCGCTCGATGGCGGTCATCTACAACGCAGGCATGGAAGCGCCGATTCACTTCTCCCTGATCTTGACAGCCTTGCTCTTTTTCCTTGACAAAAAAGAACGGTTGATGTGGCTGTTTCTGGCAATTTCAGTAATCTCCAAACTGGATGCCGTTCCGCTGGTGCTCGTGGTCGGAATCTTCTGGACCATCGAAAACTGGGCGGACTTGCGCGCCTTTGACTGGCACAAAAAGCGCTACCACGATGCTTTGAAGTTCGGATTGGTTCCCGTGCTGGTCTGGATTGTTTTTGCGTGGATTGTCTTTGGAAGTCCGCTGCCGCAGTCGGCTTTTGCGAAAATCTATATCCACAACCACGCCAAGGGAAGTTGGTTTCCCTTTATGGAAGCCTTTGTCGCAAACGGCTATCGTTCGCCATTTTTGGTGCTGAGCCTCGGGCTATTTCTGGCCCAACTCGGATGGGTCGCAGCAAAGCGGCAAGGTGGTCGCGGACTGTTTTTGGGATTCGCATTCGTAGCAACCCTCCTGCTCTATTACTTCTACAACCCTGGCGAACGTATGGTTTGGTACTACGTTTTGCCCGAGGGATTGATGTTGCTCCAATTGGCAGTCGGGTTACAATGGCTATTTGGTTCTCTCAAAGGGAATGGCCGCCTGCTTGGTGTTGGAGGCGTTGTTGGATGCCTTTTGTTGTTTACCTCGACCTTCATGGTTGGGGACATCGCCTATACCCGTAACTATGAAGACGTGGTCGAAGGCGAACGCTTGCGCATCGGCGACTACCTTGCCGCACACGTGACTGAAAATCAAAGCCTTCAATCAGGCCATGGCCTGATTTCCCGCAAAGTAAAAGGCTACGTCGTCGACGAAACCGGACTTAATTTCCGTGTTGACACCACGATGAAACAGCGCAACAAGGCGCTTTGGGAAAAATACCGGCCTGATTGGGTGGTCATGCACGGTTTCTCCTGGGAGGTAGACAAACTCAACAGCTATCCCTACGTGCTGGACACGTCCTTTTTTGATATTGCCTTGTATGGATACCCCGCCTGGCGGATCTTCCGTCGGACGGCGACAGAGGAAGAAAGTGAGGGCACCTACTATTTACAATTGTCGGAAATATTGGCCGACCAAATCGAAGTCTATGATGAACCGCAGAAATTTCTGCATACCAAAGCCAATGCCTACACTTTCGTTCGGAGTGATTTCAACAAGCGCGAAAGCAAGCTGACCATGGGACTGATTCGCCACGAATACCCCTACCGGGTGCATGTGAAGGATGTTTTGGCCGGCGATACAACGATCTGGCAACATACCTACGTCGTTGACAGCTTTGCCGGCCCGGGCACCAACCGCATCATGCCCTTGACGATTCCCTTGCTTCGTCCCGATGCGCCGGCCAATCCAAAGCCCGGGCTCCGCTACATCATCCTGCAATTTGAAAACAGCTACGGCAAGGTCGGCTTGTATGACCCTGCGATCACAGTGCTGCGCAAGGATCCGTTTTAATTGTGCAATCACCACGTAGCCGGCGGTAGACACCTTTCATGGTAGGCTTGCATTCGCTCGAGCATTCATTCATCAGGGCATTTCGGGTTGTCAAAAAATGCATTCGCCGGAAAATCCAATAAAGACCTCCCGGCGAATGATTTCATGTACCCCGGACCTATTGCAAGACCACCTTCACCGTGGAATGGGTCGATTTGCCTTGCATTTGAAGCATGTAAATGCCGTTTGCAAGATCGGATGTTTCAATAAAATACCGGGTTTGACCGCGCTGAATGGTGCCTTGATACACGGATTGGCCATGCATATTCACAAAATCCAGCGTCAAATCCTCCTTGGAAGGTCCCTGAAATTCAATCCAAAATGACCCCGAATTGGGATTGGGAACGACTTTGACAGAAAATGTTGTCAAAGGCTTTGAGTCAGGTGCCGCGAGCGTAAGGTTGAAACACGTTTGGTTGCCAGCGTTCTGCCACCAGTTTTTGACCTGTGTCGCGTCGTCCAGCAATTCGCAGACACTTCCCAAATTGTCGTTGTAATTGCCACGCGCATAGATCAATGCCATGTCCAAGTTGATCGATTCACCACCTTGTACGGTCATTGGGCCAAAAGATTGGAGGAACCTCCTGTCAAATGGTTGATTGTTACTGCTGACCTCACTCCATCCACCATTGCCTCCACCTTGGGCACACCAACCTGGATCGCCGGGATACACAAAACGGGTTGGCGCACCATTTCCTTGGTAGAGCAAGGGAGAGCCGTCTTTCCAGATGCTTTGCATGTATCCGTAAAAGTGCTGCGCTGTTTCTGGATTCCCACGAATCGAAAAGTCGTTTTCGTAATACATGGCTCCGGACATTTGATCGACTTCGCCATTGGGCAGCAACAATGACCCGAATGCAGGAGGATAAAGCCCATAACCTGCACTTGTTTCATCATTGGCATCGCCATTGTAGCCAAAAGCGATATTCAGCGTCGTGTCACAGCCGACATAGTCGTCGGCATAGTTGCCGATATCGATGTCGCGCCACATTCCGAGATAGAAATCGTGGTACAATTGCGACGACTTGTTGGTGATTTCATAATGGTAGAATGTCGTGTAGTCCAAGGCAGTATCGGGACAAATGGTGGCATTGCAATCATAGGCATAGGCCATCACTTCCACCTGAATCGGAAATGAACTGCTTTGCGACTCGGTATGGGCGCCATCGTCGTTGTACACCCACCAAAGCGCCTGATCACCAGGAAAGCAGGGATAGTCCCCGTCATGCAACGGATCATAAATTCCATCATTGTCCACATCAATATAAGGTGCCAATTGCGCGTCCTCCCCTGCCCAGACATTGCCATTGCCGGGCCATGATCCAATGTCGGGATAGTTCAAGAAGTTCACGGTGCCTGTACCGAAGTCGGCCTGAAACTGCTGCACTTGGGCACGGGAGACCTTCCAAACATGTTGCCAACGCTGATTGACAAATCGCTCGGTAATCACGTCCAGAAACAAATATTCTGTGCCCATTCCATTTTGAAGCAAGATTTGACCACCCTGCGATATCGACGGAGGACTACAATAATTGTAGGGAAGCAAGGTCGTCACGCCTGAAATCAGGTTGAGTTTGATCGGATGCGCGGTGGTACCTGAAACCGATTTGTACACAAACAGGACATCGTCTGTTCCCACAAAATGTACATCATGCCTGCCTAAAGGATAAGGAAGCGTTGCGCCGGTTGATACGGTATTGTTCTGCCAATCATAGAGTTCCACATAGTCAACGTTGGCATTTCCACCTGAAATCATCACCGCTCCCAATGGCAAAGTCGTCAATCTTGGGTAATTGGCTCTTTGCATGGCCATCGTTGGACCTTGCTGCCAAGTATTAGTCAGCGGATCATAGATTTCCAAGTTAGCGTTGCTTCCCGATGTGACAAGCACTTTTCCATTCGGAAGCATTTCGGCCTCCACACGCATGCTGGGAAAGGCACGTGCAGCTTTGGGCGTCGTCGAATGGGTGGTAGGATCATATTCCTCTACCCCCAATGGTCCGATGATCAAGACTTTACCTGTTGGCAACTCTACCCAACCTGCTTCGCGCTGGAAATATTGCAAGGTATCGGCAGTGGGCACAGCAAAGTTGTTGTTGGGATCGATGACCATCACCTCAGATGGGGTTTGTGTGTTGTTGGGCCACATCAGCAGCAAAACTTTGCCGCTCGAAAGTTCCAACCCCTTGAAGCTCGTATAAGTAACGGGGAGGTAACGCACCAACGCAGTTTGGGTTTGCGGATCATAGACTTGAAATCCCTGCGGGAAAAGATGCATTATTTTGCCACTTGAGAGCCAAATCGCACCATCTTCAAAACATTCAATGGGTGTTTGCAGACCAAGTCCACATTGATACTGAGCGTTTGCACGGTAGGGTCCTGCATAAAAGTCGTTACCGGTTTGCCTGTAGGTTGCAGCAGCTACGTGCAAACTTCCCTGTGGGTCAAGCCCCCCAACCCAAAGGGCACTTCCAAAAGAGACATTTAGGCCACTCCCCTTTGGCACTTCGTAGGCAGGTCGATTGACCAAATCCCAAAACATGTCTGCCGAGTTATGAACGGTGGCATCCACCTTATTGCCGTCCAACCGGGAATAAGTAAAAGGAATACATTGCGAAAATCCACTGTTCAGAAACAAAAAGCACCCTGATAGCATCAGCAAGAGCCTGATTTTAAAGACTTTCATAACTTCGAATATTAACTTGAGATGTAAGTAACTGCCCATTCGCCCATACGAACGAGCCTATCGCAGATTTCCTTCGCGACCGGAAGCGCAAGCCATTGACAAATCAAATTTGCGCTTCTCCTCCTATTCTCCCATCACCATTTTCTGCATTTGGTGACACACTTTGAAGCGATTGCATCGAATGTATCTGGAAAATCTCACCACTTGATCACCCGCTCGACCCGGATACTTGCCCCCTGCGTCAGGCGGGCGAAATACAAACCGGCTGGCAGACCGTTCACCGCGATGGACTGTCGATCAACCCCTTCCATCAGCGGATAATTCCCCACCACCCTGCCATTCAGGTCAATCAGTTCCAATAACGCAGGGCCATCAAGTGGCGCTCCAAAGTCCGCGATGAATGCCGTACCTGTTACCGGATTTGGAATTACTTTGAAACGCCCGGCGGCTTGGACGGGTTCGTTGGCTACCACCAACGAGAAACACGTGCGATCCAACTGATTTTGCCACCAATCCCGCATCACCGCCGTGGCATTTTTCAAGGCGCAAACGCTCTCCGTATGACTGCTGCCACGTGCAAAGGGAAAGAAAACATCATAGGAAATGCTTTCGTTTGGTTGCAGGAGAAAAGGACCCGAAGATTCGAGGAATTTTCGGTCAAATGGTGTATTCCCTGCAGTCAATTCAGACCAGCCAGACAAAAATCCTCCGCAAAATCCTTCGGTCGAAGGGTACATATAACCCGTCGTTGGCCCCGTGGCAGAACCCGGATAACCGTTTGATCCGTTGTTGACCAAAGGCTGACCGTCAACCCATCGGCCTTGAAGGTACGTGTAATATTCTTCAGGACGCTGCGCATTGCTGTTGAATGCCCCGAAGGTATTTTCAATCACCATCATGCTGTTCATCTCTTGAATTTGGCCGTTGGGAAGGATCGAGGCCCCCCATGCAGGCGGATTGACACCGTAATTTGCATCCATATTGTCGCCATTGTAGACAAAAGCGAGGCTCAGCGTGGAATCGCTTCCCACAAAATCATCATCATAACTGCCAAGGTCGACGTCAAGGTGAAAGCCCATATAGAGGTCGCTCCAAGCACTATCACTGTAGTTGGAGATTTCATAGTGCAAGAAGGTAGCGTAATCGAGCGCGGTGTCGGGGCATGTGGTTTGGCTGCAATCAAAAGCATAGGCCATCGCCTCAATCTGCAAGCCCATCGGCAATCCCTTGCTTTCGTTGTGGACGCCTTGGTCATTAAAAACCCACCACAAGGCTTGGTCGCCGACAATGCAAGGATAGTCCCCATCGGCCTCGGGCCTGTACAAACCATCCAGGTTCACGTCCACAAAAGGCGCAAGGTTGCGGTCTTCCCCGTCGACCACCGAACCATGTGCAGGCCAGGATTCGATGTCGGGATACCGTGAAAAATCGACCGCATTGGCAAGAAAATCGGCTCTGAACTGGTCAATTTCGGATCTGTTCAATTTCCAAACGTACTGCCATTTCGCTTTGGGTTGCGTTTTTTTCTTCCAATTCACCAATTGCATCGAGGTCGATGAGTCATAACCGACAACAACAGTTTCACTGTCGAGCAGCACGGCCTGCGGACCTGCGAGTTCGATACGCAATGCTTCCGATTGCAGGCTGTTAAGGTCAATTACGCTGACCATTCCTGTCATGGGACCATTGTCGCGCTGGGCGACAAAAACCTTGTCTGGCGCCACGAGGACAGCATTCTGCAGAAGGGACACCTTGGGCAAATGTGGCCCGAGCGCCATTGTATCGGCGACAGGATCATAAATTTCACAGACCGTATTGGAGATGCTGCCGCCAAGAATCAGATAGTTTCCGTTGGGAAGCGTCACCACCGAGGGGCTGTTACGGGGTACAGCCAAATCCGGACCTGGAAACCAATACAAAAGGCTGTCACTAAAATACTGCGTTCTGAACGTCGCCCCGGTGCCATTCAGACTCGACCCACCTCCAAATACGTGTACATTCCCGTTGGGCAACCTGACGGCAGCATGCTTGACACGAGGATAAAGCATATCCGGAACCGCCACACTTGTGTTGTTGGAAGGATCAAACAGTTCGCAACTGACCACACCTGCAAGCAGTACCTTGCCATTTTGCATTTGTGTCGCCGAGGATTCCTTGTGAAACCAAATCAATGTGGGACCTACCGTGAAATTGTAGTTCACCGTATCCATGTACAAAACAGGATTTTTGTTGGGGTAGAGATTGTCCCCATAGAACATGACCCGGCCATCGGCCAATTCGATCGCATCAAGCCATGAACGCAGTGCTGGCAAAGGCCTTACAAGTACCTGCGCGGTTTGAGGATCATAGACATGAACCTCCGCCGAATCGAGCAAGAGAATTTTCCCGTTACTGAGTCTTTTCAGCCCATTCCGAAACATGGGTGCCATCAAGCTGGTTTCTCCATCGCAGGTAAATGAAGTCTGACGACGAATCGGACCGGAATAATAATCGGGCCCGTATTGCCGGTAGGTTGCGGCGGCCACGTGCAGTTGCCCGATTGGAGATTGCCCTCCGATCCAGAAAGCCGACGCAAACACCGGAGAAGTTTGACTCGCTTTCGGAACAAAATAGGCCGCATTCGCATTCCGATCCCAGAAATGATCCGTCGTATTATTGAAACTGGCTTCGACTTGATTTACATCGAGGCTGTGATAGGTGTTGGGAAGGCACTGGGATTTGACAACGAATAAGTTGCAAGCAAGAATCAGCAGGAGAACGTATCGACGCATCAGCATTTGTGGTAATCAAATTCAAGTTACCAATTTCCAACAATAATGAGGACAACACCATGCTAAAAATCCGCATTCAGTGACATACTTGCAAAACAGGCGTAAGCCTCAATGGAAATCTTCGAAATCAGATTGGCCAATCCCTTACCCTACGTTGATTTCCTCTTTTCCGTGACTTTTGGCACGTTGGCACACCAACGATTCAATGCCGCAAAATTTACCAGATGAGCACCCGCTGGACAATTTGGTCCGTCCCTTTTCTGAGGCGGGCGAGGTAAACGCCTGCAGGTAGCCCTTCGACGGCGATCAACTGCCGATCAGCACCCTCATTCAGCCTCATCGATCGAACCACTCTCCCGTTCAAATCCATCAGGTCCAATTCGGCGGCAGCATCGAGTGCAATTCCAAAGTCTGCGAGGAATTCACTTCCGGTGACAGGATTTGGGATCACCTTGAAACCAGCCTTCGGTAGTTCGGGTTCATTTCCCACAACAATTGAAAAACAACTGCGGTCCAATTGGTTTTGCCACCAGGTTTGGATCGTTGCCGTGGCATCCTTGAGTGCGCAGACACTTTGGGTATGGCTGCTGTCTCGTGCAAAGGGATAAAACACGTCATACTGAATGCTTTGCCCCGGTTGCAGCGAAAAGGGACCCGATGACTGTAGAAATCTACGATCACCCGGCACCGAGGCTGCCGTCAGCTCGGACCATCCGGTCAAAAATCCGCCGCAAAATCCTTGTGTGGAGGAATACATGAAATTGGTGCGCGGCCCGGAGGCAGAGCCTTGATGCCCATTGCTGCCGTTATTGACAAGGTGTGTGCTGTCGAGCCATTCCGCCCGTAGGTAATTGTAATAGTGTGCCGGAGTCGAGGGATTGCTGTTGAAGGCTCCGAATGTATTTTCAATGGACATGAGGCTCGACATATTGGGCAATTGGCCGTTGGGAAGTACAGCTACGCCCCAAGCAGGCGGAGCAACACCATAACTGGCGTCAGCGTTGTCACCGTTGAAGCCAAATGCGAGGTTCAAGCTGGAGTCGGAGCCAACGAAATCATCAAATAAGCTGCCGAGGTCGATATCATAGTATTGACCAAGAAACATATCGCTCCAAGCTGTATCACTGTGATTCGTGATCTCATAGTGGAGGAAAGTTGCATACTCAAGAGAGGTGTCGGGGCAGGTCGTCTGATTGCAGTCGAAGGCATAGGCCATGGCTTCGATTTGGAGCCCCATCGGCAAACCACCGCTCTCGAGGTGCGAACCTTGGTCATTAAAAACCCACCAAAGTGCTTGATCGCCAACAATGCAAGGATAGTCACCATCGGAAGCAGGAAGGTATAAGCCATCCATATTCACATCCACAAACGGTGCAAGGTTGCGGTCTTCCCCATCGCTGACGGATCCATGTGCCGGCCATGTTTCGATATGCGGATAGCGCTCGAAATCAACCGCATTGGCGAGGAAATCCGCCTTGAATTGATCGATTTCTGCACGGCTCACTTTCCAGATATATTGCCAACGCGCATTGGGCTGCAAACTGTTGCGCCATTTCACCGACTGCATTCCCGTTGAGTTGTTGTATCCCACGGCAACGGTTTCGCTATCTATCAAGCAGACCTGAGGTCCCATTGTTTCTATGCGCACGGGTTCCAACTGCATGGAATTCAAATCCAAGAGGCTCAAGATCCATGTCTCCGGTATGATTCCGTACTGTGCCATCAAGACCTTGTCGTTGGACACCAAAACAGCGTTGGCGATATTGTCAGCTTTGGGCAGTACAACACTGGGCGTGATCAAATTCGTCAACGGGTCAAACAGCTCACACCGGGCATCGGTGGTGGAGCCGCCTGCGATCAAAACGGTCCCATTGGGCAACAAAACCGCTGCCGGGCTGTTGCGGCCAATTGCCATATCAGGGCCGGGAAACCAATAACCGAGGCTGTCGTCAAAGTACTGCGTGCGCAAAGTCAGTCCAGTCCCGTTGATCGTCAATCCGCCACCAAAGGCATGAACGTCGCCATTGGGGAGCCGAACCGCAGCATGTTTCATCCGTGCATACAGCATATCAGGTACTGCAGTACTTGTATTGTTCACGGGATCAAACAATTCGCAGCCAATCACCCCCGCCAGCAAAACTTTGCCGCTGAGTAGGAGCGTCGCCGAGGATTCCTTGTGAAACCAAACCAAAGTCGGCCCGACCGTAAGGTTGTAGTTGACAGTATCCAAAAGAAAGACAGGGTTTTTATTGGGATAGCTGTCGTCACCGAATAGCAGAATCCGTCCGTCGGCAAGTTCGACGGCATCCATCCACAGGTCGCGTCTGCGGAAGCGGCCTGACCAAGGATTGTGCCGTGAGCGGATCGTAAATCACAACCTCCAAAGAATCAAGCATCAACAACTTTCCATTACTGAGTTGTTTCAGCCCTTTGCGAAACATTGGAGCTGCCAACGCAACGCTGCCATCGCAGGTGTAGGCATTGGGGTAACGCATCGGTCCGGAAAAGTATTCCGGAATCTTGTTGCCGATAGGAAGAAGCCGCCAAATGCAATTGCCCCTGTGGTGACAGCCCGCCGATCCAAAGTCCCCCTGCGAAAACAGGGGAAGTACCATTAGCCTTCGGAGTAAAGTAGGTGGATAGCAGCTGCTTGTTGTAAAAGATAGCGCCCGAATTGTTGAAGCCGGCTTCCACTTTGTTCACATCCAAGACTTGATTGGCATTGGAGAGGCATTGGGCTCCGGCTGAAATCGCAAAAAGCACAAGGAAGGCAAACGTAGACAGGTAACGCATAAAAGGATGTATTCAAAGCCAAATGCATGCGATAAATATAGCTGTTCAACTACTTAGGTTTACAGCTCAAATCAGCCTTCGCATTACTTGATTTCGCTTGGAGGATGGACCTGACCCATCGTGCGACCGTTCAGGAATCAGAGGCGAATCAGAATCTCAGCCGCCTTTTCCAAAGTCGAATTTTCCTTGGCGAAACAGAATCTGAGCACCTTGTTGTCTTCTCCACTATGGTAAAAAACTGAAACGGGAATCGTGGCGACGCCTTTTTCAACGGTCAACCATTCTGCGAAGGACTTGTCTCCCTTTTTACTGATCTGATCGTATTTCATCAACTGAAAATACGTCCCTTTGCTCGTCAACGGCTCGAATCTGCTCTGCTTCATCAGATCGAGGAAATAATCGCGTTTGGTCTGGTAGAAATTGCGAAGCTCCAAAATGTGCGACCGATCCTTCATATATTCAGCAATGGCCCATTGGAAGGGAGTCGAAGTGCTGAACGTGACAAACTGATGGATCTTTCTGAATTCTTTGCTCAGATGCTCAGGAGCAATGCAATACCCTACTTTCCATCCCGTAGCGTGAAATGTCTTGCCAAAGGAGGAAACCACGAAGCTACGCTTTGCAAGGTCCTTGTGGCGCAAGATGCTCTGATGGTCAGCTCCATCAAAAATAATGTGCTCATAGACTTCGTCACTGAGGATCACAATCGGATTGGCTTGAACGATTTTGGCTAGCTCGGCAAGGTCTGCAGCATCTAAAGTACTGCCCGTCGGGTTATGCGGCGAATTCAAAATGATCATGCGCGTGCGCGAGCTCACACGCTTTTTGACATTCTGCCAATTGATCTTGTAGTCGGGAAAATCCAATGGCACATAGATAGGTACGCCGCCAAATAGTTCGATCACCGGCACATAAGAGTCATAGCAAGGCTCGAAGACAATGACTTCATCTCCTTCGCTGATGGTGGCAGCAATCGCACAGAAAAGTGCCTCTGTCCCGCCCGATGTCACGGTGACTTCCGACTCGGGATTTACCTCGATCCCGTAACATTCCGTGGCAAGCGCGGAAATCTGTTCACGCAATGCTGGCAAACCTGTGGCGGCAGTATATTGGTTGAAGCCCTTGGCCATGGCCTCTGTCACCAACGACTTCATGCGTGGATCCATTGAAAAATCCGGAAAACCTTGGGACAGGTTGATCGCTCCATGCGCATTCGCCAGTGCAGACATCACCGAAAAGATCGATGTTCCGACCGATGGAAGCTTGGATTCGATTGCCACTTTGATCATAGAGGATGCACTAAATTCTTGATAATCAACCAATAACAGCCATCAACGATGAAATTTTAGTGCCCTATTTAGCCAGTGACCACTAATTAGTCCACCTTTCACAGACTGAGGCGCAAAAATAAGGGCCTTTATTCATTCTCTGAATATTTTTTTTATACCTTTGTGCCCAGTGAAATCCGATCAGTGACTATCGTTAATCCACACCAATGAAGAATTTTTTCTCGCTCAATCTGGGCAATAGGAGCTCCATGCTGTTCTTGGGGGCCTTTGTAGTTCTCGCATTCAGCGCATGTACACCTGAAGGTGTCATCAACAAGACAAAATACAACGGCGAAAAAATCACCAACACCTGCGATTCCTTCAAAGAGGAAATCCAAGGCATTGTGAGCGCCAACAGCAATTCGGCAAAACTCGTTGTTGCCGAGGAAGACAATTCCGACATCGATTATTACTATCTTGAGCCTGCTCAGTACGAATTGAAAGACGGATTTTTGAATTTCCGCCTTGCAGGAGACCTGGAATATGAAAAGTACCTGACCAAAGGTATCGCCATCACCATTAAAGGCTCCTACAACTCGCTCGACCACCTCAACAGCCTTGAGAAGTCGGCAAGTGGCGAAGTTGGTACGCTCATGATTGACCGTGCCTTCTATGACGCCAATAAGGAGCCTGTCTTCATGTACAAAATGCCATTGACGGCAGATATCAAGGACTTGAATGGCAAGCAAATCAAGCTTTCCTTCATGGTTGCCAAATACAAAAAAGGCAAACTGAAGAAAATCCTTTGCAACAGCCAAGAAGTTCCACTCGGCCCGATCACTCCTGCATGCTGTACGTTCCAGCCTTGGGACGGTGCCGATGTACAGTCTGTGATCGCACTTCCCGATGTCAAAATTGACGACGAAAACTACAAATACCGTGGCTTCACCGGCACGTTGGATCTGATTTTCCCTGAAAACTCGGTGAAGTTCGATCAGAATCTGCTCACGACTGCGATCAAGGACTATATCAACCGCTACACTTCAGTAGGGTACAAAGTAACGAGCATCAACCTCGAAGGTTGGGCTTCCTTGGGTGGTAAAGAAGAGCGCAACCAAGAGCTCTCCGAGCGCCGCGCCAAGGCAGTGTATGATGACTTGAACAAGTCTCTCGCAGACAGCACGGTCGAAATGACCTCCGGCGGCCGCGGCGAAGACTGGAACCGCTTGACCCTTCTCACCAAAGCCTCCGCCCTCAACGGCGAAGAGCAGCAGGCCGTGTTGAACATCGCCAACGGTGCAGGCACCAATGACGAGAAGGAAGCTGAAATGCGCAAATTGTCCTTCTGGAAGAAATTGGTTGATGAAGTGATCGTCAATACCCGTCACACCTTTGTGACCTTCAAGTTTGACTACGCTCCCGACAAAATGTGGGTGGAGTACTATCCAAGCCAAATGCCTGTGATCAGCGACGAATTGGTGCGTGTCGCCAATGAAACGATGACCATTGGTGCCTACAAAGAAGGTGGCGACCTGAAAAAAGGCATGCGTGTATTGGACATCTTGATTGGCAACAACAAGAAGCCCAACCTTTTTGCAATGCGCTCGACCTACCAATTCGGCAGTAACGAATTCTTGGCAGCGATCAAAGACATCGACGACGCGCTTGCATTGGATCAAAACAATATCCAATACGCCTTGGCTGCTTTGGCTTACAAAACCAAGTATGCCAACAACTACACCTTGGATCAACGCATGGAAATGATGGATCAGTACAACGACTACGCTGTGCGTTATCCAGACAACAAGAGCTTGTATTTCAACCGTGCGGTAATGATGGACAAAATCGGTTACATCTCCGGCGCATTGGCTGAATACAACGATCTCCTCGAAGGAGGCTCTGCAACCGCAGCCAACCTCAACAACCGCGGTGTCGCGAAGTTGAAGACCATGCGCACGACTGAAGCTGAAGCCGATTTCATGGCAGCATTGGACAAAGACAACACACTTGCTGTTGCTTACTACAACTTGTCCTTGATCTACGCCTACCGTGGCCTTTCTGCGAAGACCGTCGAACACCTTCAAAAGGCGATCGACCGCGATCCAACTTTGAAAAGCCGTGTTTCCTCCAACCCTGCTTTTGCAGTGATGAAGGCCAACCCTGAATTCGCAAAGTTCCTCCGCTAATCGCGGAAATGAAGATTCAAAAAAGGCTCTGCTGCGGCAGAGCCTTTTTTTTGTCCTCCATTCAGGGATCACTGCTAACTTCGAAAACAATGCGCAAGATCATTCACATCGACATGGACGCATTTTTTGCTTCCGTGGAACAACGGGACGATCCATCGTTGAAAGGTTTGGCGATTGCAGTCGGGGGCAGTCCCAGCGGTCGAGGAGTCGTGATGACTGCAAGCTATGAGGCACGCAAATTTGGCGTCAAGTCCGCCATGTCCTCAATGACTGCACAGCGGCTTTGTCCGAACTTGATCTTTGTGCGCCCGCGCATGGAAGCCTACAAGTTGGCAAGCCAACAGATTCGAGACATCTTTTACCGCCATACGGACCTCGTGGAGCCGCTTTCCCTCGACGAAGCCTATCTCGATGTGACGGAAAACAAATCGGGAAACCCATCGGCGATTGCGATTGCCAGAGAAATCAAAGCAAGCATCCTGCTTGAAACCGGGCTCACAGCCTCGGCGGGCGTTTCATTCAACAAGTTCCTGGCCAAAATGGCGAGCGGACACCACAAACCCAATGGCCTCAATTACATCTCTCCAGAAATCGCCCAAACGTTCATCGACGCGCTGCCTATTCACAAATTCCACGGGATTGGAGAAAAAACCGCGGAAAAAATGAAGGCACTCGGCATTCATTCCGGCGCCGATTTGCGTAACCAAGATTTGAAATTCTTAACGCGGAATTTCGGAAAAATGGGCGACTACTTTCATCAGATCTCTCATGGGATTGACGGGCGTGCAGTTGTGCCAGACCGGCTGACCAAATCCGTCAGTGTGGAAGATACGTTTGCCGAGGATGTTGATGACTTTGCGATTTTGGACGATGAGATTGATCGGCTTGCTTCCCTCTTACAACAACGTTTTGAAAAGTATGCGCTTTTTGGCCGAACGCTGACGTTGAAGGTGAAATTTGCCGATTTCCAGCAAATCAGCCGAAGCGAGAGTCGAAATCAGCCATTCCGATCGGAAAGCGAGATTGCTGCCTGTGCGAAGTTGCTTTTACGGAAAACAGAGGTCAACGTGAAGAAGGCAAGATTGCTCGGGATTGGTGTTTCCAATTTTGGCCAGGACCAAAAACCGAAACCCTTTGACGGGCAGCTATACATCCAGTTTAACGACCAAGATTGTCTGGGAATGCCCACATTCTAGCGCGTGGCCACGATCGTATAAGATTCATCAACGTCCTGGGAGAGAACATCTTTCAGCCACATGACTGCATTTTTTCCAAACATCTTCCGGGCGAAGCTGTACAGGGCCCTTGGCCGGAAAATCTCGGCGCTCACATCAGACACCTTCACCCAACCAATCCGACGAATAAACAAACGGTCCTCCACTTTGCTCAAAGCTTGGGCCGCAGTCATTTTCATCGTTCTAACCGGCTCCGTGGACCATGGAGAAGCGTAGATCTGAACCTCCGTCGTACTTGTTACCAACGGAAAATCGCTGACAACTTCCTCCAATAATTGACGGCTTTTGATTTTCTGAATACTGATATGCTTGAAACCGTTCTGCTTGAGGATCACCTCCATAAAGGTGGCATTCGGAAGGAACATCAAATCCATTTCAGGGCTGTGGACATACTGCAAATAGGGCACACCTTCCTTTTTCCGAATCAGTCCATCCCGGATGATCAATCGTTCATTGCAGACACTTGAGACAGAATTGATGGCTGTAGGAAGGTCTGTGAGCCAATTCATGACGTCTGCAAAAAGCACCACATCAAACGATTGGTTCAGTGTTCCCAAATCAAACAAACTCAACGGCTTGAACTCCACTTTTGAATTTAATGCCGCCTTGGCAATGGCGCAACCCGTTGGACTCCAGCCAGAAGTATGTTTCAAATCGGCGCCTTCTTTGTATAAGTCGATCCCTAAAACCGACCTTGCTCCAATACGCTCACTGTGAAAGGAATTGATCCCATCGTTGGAACCGATATCAAGCACGGATTTACCCTTCAAGTCGTTAGGGAAGTTGGATAGGTTCCAATAATTATCACTCAGATAACCAGGTGTTGAAAAGCCTTCCCGGATTGGAATTCTATGTCTCCAATCATGGTAAGTCAAAATATCATCAAACTCCCCTTGGCTGACTTTCGTCTCGATTTTATCGTATATGGTCGTCATCCGATCACTTTTCGCAAAAGCTTCTTTTTCAACGCTTTGATTCGACTATGCATATCAATGACTTCATGCCATCCTGATTCAGGGCCAAATTTGAAAAATTGTTGGGCAATTGCCTAATTCAAACCAGCTCTAATCCGATTTTAATCTACGAATGTAAATTTTTTTTGGATCATTGCCTTGCAGAAAAGGGCAAGTTTTTCTTTCCATCCCACCAATTGGCTAAATTCATCCCATGATGGAGAATTTTTTGAGGTACGCTGCAACGGTTTCCGGCGAGCTATTGGATGTGCACATCAAGGGTAAAAGTCTGCCTCGGATCAACTTGTCCGTTGAGAATCCAGCAAATGTGGGAAGCCATCTCTTTGAATTTGCGGCTTTGGAGGCGTATGTTCGGCGATGCATGGAAGAAACCGGCTCAAATCTACTCTGGGGCGGGTATTTGGAACGCCGGGCGCTGTATCGCGCGAGCCCATTGTTTCAAGAGGAGAAAAACCCAAGAGACATCCATCTTGGCCTTGATTTCTGGACGGCTGCCGGCTCCACCGTGTATGCTCCCTTGGCAGGAACCATACACAGTTTCCAGGATAACAATGCATTCAAGGATTACGGGCCCACAGTGATCCTGAGACATGAACTCCAGGGAAAGGTCTTCCACACGCTTTATGGCCATCTCTCAAGAACTTCCCTTGAGGCACTGGAAATCGGCCAAACGATCCAAAAAGGGCAACGCATTGGCTGGCTCGGCAATTCAGCGGAGAATGGAAATTGGCCACCCCACCTGCATTTTCAAATCATCATGGACATGCAAGACTACGCAGGAGATTACCCTGGCGTTTGTGCCTTTACGGAAGTGGAGCAATATGCCAGCAATTGCCCGGATCCAAGTCTTCTACTCGGGCTTTGAATGGAGAATTGAGAATTGAGAATTTGAGAGTTGAGAGTTGAGAGTTGAGAGTTGAGCGTTGAGCGTTGAAGGTTGCGAGTTGAGAATTGAGAGCTGAGAGCAGAGCGTTGAGCGTTGAGCGTTGAGCGTTGAGCGTTGAGCGTTGATTTGATCGCTGAAAATTGAAAATGGAGAACGCATGGGAATGCATTCTCCATTTTCAATTTTCAATTCTCCATTAAAAAATGACGTTGTTGGGCGTACGTGGGTACGGGATCACGTCGCGGATGTTTTTCATTCCGGTGAGGTACATGACGGCGCGTTCGAAGCCGAGGCCGAAGCCTGCGTGTGGGAAGGTGCCGAAGCGGCGCAGGTCCAGATAACCTTCGTAGGTCGCGGGATCCAAGCCATGGTGCTTCATCATCGCCAACAGGTTGTCCAAACGCTCTTCACGTTGGCTACCGCCAATGATTTCGCCGATGCCGGGCACCAACAAGTCCATCGCACGAACCGTTTTGCCGTCCTCGTTCAGGCGCATATAAAAGGCCTTGATTTCCTTCGGATAATCCGTCACAAAAACGGGCTTCTTGAAATGTTCCTCCGCCAGGAAACGCTCATGCTCGGTTTGGAGGTTAATGCCCCATTCCGGCTTGTATTCGAAGTTTTTGTTGGCCTTTTTCAGAATTTCAATGGCCGTGGTGTAGGTGATCTGCTCAAATTCGTTGTCGAGAATGTTGCGCAAACGTCCCAAAAGGCCTTTGTCGACCCATTCGTTGAAGAATTCCATCTCTTCAGGCGCCTTTTCCAAGACATAGTTGAAGATGTACTTGATCATGTCTTCGGCCAAGGCCTTGTCTGCCTCCAAGTCGCCAAAGGCAATCTCGGGTTCGATCATCCAAAACTCGTTGGCATGCTTGGGCGTGTTGGAATTCTCTGCGCGGAAGGTCGGCCCAAAGGTATAGACGTTGCGGAACGGCACACAAAATGGCTCCACGTTGAGTTGACCACTCACGGTCAAATAGCCGCGGGTACCGAGCAATTCTTCGCTCCATACCACGTTGCCTTCCTTGTCGTATTTGTAGTCCTTGGGTTCGATGGTGCTGATGCGGAACAATTCTCCGGCACCCTCTGCATCTGCGCTTGTAATAATAGGTGTATGCACGTACACGAAGTCACGCTCCTGAAAGAAGGTGTGGATCGCATGCGCGAGCAAGGACCGCACGCGGAACACGGCCATGAAGGTGTTGGTGCGCACGCGCATGTGCGGAATTTCCCGGAGGAACTCCATCGTCATGCGCTTGTTCTGGATCGGGTTGCTCAGATCTGCAAGCCCTTCGATTACAATTTCATGGGCGTCGATGTCATGGGCTTGGCCTTTGCCTTCGGAAACCTGCAAAACACCACGGACCGTGATCGACGAACCAAGGCTTGCCCTTGCGATTTCATCAAAGTTGGGCAGCGTATTTTTGGCGACGACCTGCATATTGCTGTAAAATGTGCCGTCGTTGAAGGCCAAAAATGCGACGTCTTTCTGGTCGCGGCTACCGCGGATCCAACCTTTGACTTCGATGGGTTTTCCGAGAAGCGTCTCTGGCTTCCGGTACATGTCTTTGACTCTAGCTGCCTCGTATTGCATCGTCTTGTTTTGAAAAATTCCGCGCAAAAATAGCGAATAATCTGACGAATTAGATGTCATTGTGAGCAATCCTGAATACAAATCTCACATCGGCAGCCCCTTGTCCTTGAGGTGGTCTTTGATTTTCTGCAGCTTGATTTTGGCAAAAGCCAAACTTCGACGGTTGCTTGCCTCAAATAAGACGGGATCAAAGAAGCCATCATAGCGCGCCTGCCTTGATGCAGAGTAAAGACTTGCGTAATTGTTTGCACATGCCATGTCAACATCAAGATTCGGAACCGAAGCGCCTTGGTTGCTCATGGCAATCCCTAGTTCCTTGTGTGAACCACCAACATTTACTCCGGTGTTAACAGCATACGCACGCAGCAGATGAAGGGCCGCATAAAACACCAACGTCACTTTCCAATCATTGTATTGAGTTGGAAACTGATATTCCAAATGAGATAGCAACGACTCATTGTGAGCCGCCTGCTTCAAATGATTGTCCATAAAATCAGAGGATGGAAATTTTGTTTGCTGGTAATAGCGCGATTTCGGTCTCCTGAATCACATTAAAACGAACGGCGTAGACGTCAGCAAGGTCGGATTGATGGTATTTGACGAGAAACGAATGCACCTGATCCCAAGTCGCCTCTGTTTCATCTGCCAAAATCAAATAATAGTCCAGCATCAATGCGTTGAGTGGAACCAAGTAGGCCTCGACCACGAGATTCGCATTCTTCAACAGGTGAGATTTGAACACATGGTGGAGCAATGACAATGCAGTCCTATTCACAGACAAGGCAACATTCATCACGTTTTGAAAGGGATCTTCGATATCCTTTTCCAGCTCTTTGATCAGGGCAGTCTTCGCTCCAAGCTCAATCAAAGCATTGCTTTTCTGCACCTCATCCAGTTGATCTTGGAGATGCGTCTCCAACAAAAACAAGATTGCCTTGATTTGCTCATCCTTCTTTTTTTCGTCAGTGGCCTTTTCTGGGCTGGTTTTCATCGTTGTTGTTTTCTTAAGCTTTATGAATTCAATGACCACCACTTACAGTACAAATATAGTGCATTTTGCTGATTTTGTTAGACAATTACGCAAAACTTCGATACTATTTTTCTATTTGAACGGATGACAAAGGTAGAGCCTGAAGAAGTTGATGCGCGTTTAGCCACCCACTGATCCAACTTTGAGCACGCTTCGTACCTCTTAGTGAAATGCTTGAATCCTTCTAACAATAAGAAACGCCCTCCTAACAATTATCCCATTCGATGAAAAACCCATTCCTGACGATAAAAAAATGCTAAATTCCATCCCACAATCGCGTTGCATTTATGAATACGAGAACTGCTGAAATTCGCTGGTCGGTGATTACCAGCTTGTTGTTTTTGGATTTGGCCATTCTGATCTCCTGGTTTGCCTACCATGGCTACCAAGGAGAATTGCTGACCAAGTTTGGGGTCATCCGCCCGGGAGTGGTGCACGATGCCCTCTGGTTGGTGATTTTGCAGGGGTTTATCCTGTTCATCACCCCTCCCATCGCCGGTTTGGCCGCTGACCGACTGATGAAAAAACGCGGAAATCTGCTTCCTGTCGTGAACATCGGCATCAATTTCGTGTCGATGGTCTTCATGGTTGTGGCGGTGACCATTTCGATACAAGAGCCGAGTGCATTTCTGAAGTTGATTTTCCCCATCATGGTGGCGCTTTGGCTGATCTCCATGAACATCTTTCACAGCCCGGCGATCTCCACGATCGAGACGTATGTCCCGGAAAACAAATTGCCGATCGTCATTTCGATTTTCGCCATTCTTGCCGATTTGATTGCGGCAACGGATCCGATCCTGACCGATTTGATTGAAAAAATCAGTGCGCCGATCACATTTGCCGTCGGTGGTGCCCTTGTTTTTGTGACTGGGCTTTGGTTCAGTAGAGCTGCGAAGAAAATGCAAGTTCAGGAGGGCGAATCACCGGCGGCTGTTTCAAGCACAAAAAAGACCAATTTCCCGGTCGTCTTCCTGCTCGGCCTCGTCGTCGGCGCTGCAACCACCTGCTTTTTCAAGTATTTTCCGCTGTGGATGGATGCCAAACATACGGATGTCGCCGCGCTTGTCGGGCTTGATCCAGCGGTATTTACATCCATTCTGATTGCAGGCGCTGCCGTTTTGTCCTTTCCGCTGGGCTTACTCGCCTCCAAGTTTGGAACCAAAAGAATGGCGATTGCGTCCGCGATCGTTTGCGCGGCCATCATCTCCGGGGTCATGACGAGCCATGGCACGCCTGCTTTGATTCTCTTCTGCTTGTATCCCTTGGCATTCGCAGCTGCAACGGTTTCGTTCCTGCCCATCGCGTTTTCGCAATTGGAAAAGCGCCATCTCGTGCTGGGAATCGGCATTTTCTTTTCGGGCGTGGAATTGTTGAGCAGTGTGGTGGATGTGATCAATGTGGCAGGGGCGCCGGTGCCGTGACCTCTCCCCCAACCCCCTCTCCATCGCTTCGCTTCTGGAGAGGGGGCTTTTTCTTCAGCAAGAAGGCAAAATCATCCTAGAATCTTTGCATTCGCCGATGACCAAACAAAAGGCTTATCAACCGGTAGAATTACGATTTCCATTACCCCCTCCCCAAAAGCGAAGCGATGGGGAGGGCCGGGGAGAGGAAAATCAAAATTCGTCTTAGCCCCCTCCCCAAAAGCGAAGCGATGGGGAGGGCTGGGGAGAGGACGCTAAAAAGCCGTTTACCATCGCTTGACCCGCGTCCTCAGCACCGCCAAAATCCTTCCAAGCAATTCATCCAGATTCTCCAAATCCTCATTCTTGAACCGAATCACAACTATCCCCAGCCGACTGATCAACGCATCGCGAACCTGGTCGTAGTCCTTGCTGAAATCATGGATTTTGCCATCCAACTCAATCGCAACTTTGCACGCTGGGCAATAAAAATCGGGAATGAAGAAAAGCCGACGCCCATCGGCTTCGTCATAGTAGACGAATTCCTGCCGACGAAATTTGTAACCTTCGAGTTTATGGTTTCGCAACGCCTGCCAGAGCACTTTTTCGGCGGGCGTTGCCTGCTGCCGCAGCTTTCGCAACAACTCGGTGACGTTGGTATAAGGTGGTCTGCCCACTTTCTCTGTCTCCCCCTCAATTCAAATCCACCAGCTTGATCCGAAACAACAAATCGGAAAACGGTGGAATCTCACCGGCGACATTGGGGCCGTAGGCCAATTCGCAGGGAATCCAGAAATAGCCCTCCTGCCCTACTTTGAGCATTTCCACGGCGCGGTCAAAGCCCGGGACGACTTCGTTCATCTGAAATCGGAACCGGAACGGCTTCTTGGAGCCAAAGTTGCCATCAAACACGGTTCCGTCTTGGAGGCAGCCTTCGTAGAATACGCCCACACGTTCGCCTTGGCGCGGAGCGGGTGCATTGGTTTGGGCCTGACCTGCAATCAATTGAAAGCCAAAACCATCCTCCTCCATCGTCAGGTTCAACGGCGGAAATTCGTTGCGTTTGCGTTTGGCATCCATCCTCACATCATCGATCAACAGCCCCTGATCGTCCCAGGTGCGGAAGGATTGCAAAACCCCCTTTTCGTCATGCACGACCTCGGCCTTGATTTGATCATTTTGATCCTTCCAAACGTGACGGCCGATTTTGATGCGGTCGTTGGTTTCGCCTTCGTGGGAAATCTGGGCGCATGCAAAAAACGGGACCATCGCAAACAGCAGGGCAATAAGGATCGATTTTGATTTCATGGCATTGAAATTACAAATTCCACCTGAATTCGAATGAAAATTGCCAGAACGGAAAGACGATTCGAAGCCGCCCCAAATGTGCAATTTGCTTCTTCCCTGCATCCTAACCATATTCACCCGTTGAAATTGAGTCCCAACATGTTGCTGCTTTTGTTTCGGTCTCGCGTATTGAATTTGCGTCTTGATGGGCTGTTTTCCATCCGATCCATCGCCGCGTTGATGCTTTTGGGCCTGTTCTTGCTCCAATCCTGCGACAAGGATGCGCCCGAACCGCCTCCTTTCGGTCAAATTTGCCTCTGGGATGTTCCTGCACGCCAACGCTATGGCTTTCAGGATGTCAAAGGCGGGCCGGATTCCGTGGATTTTATCGGGAGGGTGTATCAGGGCGTCACGACGGGCAATTGTCAAACGCCGGATGGCCAAAAACATCCCTTGGTGATTGTGGCCCACGGTCGCATCGCCATCGGAGTGCCCTACAACTATCTGGGAATGACCTATTTGACCCATCACCTTGCCTCTTGGGGCGACATTGTGCTTTCGCTGAATCTCGATGTGGTCAATTCCTTGCAAGGCGAAGAGACCGAATATGGCATTCCCCACCGCGGCGAATTGATTTTGCACGCGATTGACTACATGCTCGCGCAGAACCGTACGCCGGGCAGCCGATTCTTCCAGCAAATTGACACGACCAAAATCGCCTTGGTGGGACATAGCCGCGGCGGCGGGGCAGTGATTTATGCTGCGAATGCCAACGCGCGGATGCACAACCATGCCATCAAAGCCGTTGCCACCCTCTCCCCTGCCAATTTCGGGACGGAAGCCTTGCAAGTTCCTGTACCCCATATTTGCCTTTATGGATCCTGGGATGGCGATTTGTACGAAGGCCAAGGCCCCGATCTTTGGTCGCGCGGCAGCCGCAACGCCCCACGGGAGCTCGTCGAAATCTACGGGGCCAACCATTATTTCTTCACCGACAAGGCCCAATTTCCCTCAGAATCCGCCGAAATCACCCGCGAAGACCATCATCTCCTCGCCAAAGGCATGGTCAACGCCTGGTTTGACCGCTACCTGCGTGGGAAGAACTCCTTCGAATGGGGCCGTTACCTGACCGGCGACATTCGCCTGAGCAATCAACTCGAATATTACGTTTCCTTTCAGCATTCCGAATTTTTGCCGATCACCCACAATGCGGAAAATGCAGATGGCGGAAGTCAGGTCAAAATGGGAAAAATGGGCACCAATATCCTCTCGGTGGGACTTTGTGATCTCGCGGATGTCGAATTGGGTGGCCTCCCCTGCTATGGGACCGGCACGGCCGTGCAGGCGGGTTGGGATGCCCGCAATGACCGTTTGGAGTTTGTATTTGCCGCGATGGATGCCAGACCATATCCCTATCTCAGCTTTCGGATGAGCCAAGTCCATGGGGATTCCTTGAATGAGGTGGATTTCAAGAAGGACTTCCATGTGCATGTGACCGACGCCCGCGGTGTCGATGCCAAGGTTCGTGTGGCAGATTACCTCGGTGGATTGCAGTATCCCGATCTGTCGGGTTCCTTGCCGCCCGACGACCCCAACAACCGTAAGCAGATCATGCGCGGTTTTCGCATCCCCGTAGCTGATTTTCAGGGAATTGACTTTTCCAAGGTGACCGGCGTCAAATTCGTGTTTGACCGGCCTGCAGCCAAGGGCTTTGACAACCTCAGCGGCGCGATCAAAGTGGCCGACCTTGAATTCTCCAATTGAATCTATGAAAATGCGCAACAAATTTGGTCGAAGGAGTTGGTTGATTGCAGCCGTCTTGTTGGCGGCGGTGATGCTCATCGCGCAACGTCCCAACCGCAAAAACCCTTCCCCTGCCGATCCGGGGATGCAATTTACCCCGAAAAAGAAGGGGGTCACAAATCCGGAGCAACCCTCCGCACCACCGCCCACCGATGATCCGAACGGAGGAATTTCGGCCGAAGATGACAAGGATGACCCCAACCAAGGCGATATGCCGGACCCGAACGACGATGAGACGCCCGCCGATGATAATCTCCCACCGCCTACGGTCCAAGTAGCCAACACCGAAATTTGGCGAATCGGCAATGGCAGTGACGTCGGTCAGACTGGCGACTGGATGCTCGTGTTGCGCGGGCAAGGATTTTTTGAGTCCGAGCGCCCACCGGTCGTCCATATCGGAGATGCAATCCGATTGACGGATGTTTATGTTGGGAATCGCGGCAAAGAGCTCTTCGCGTGCATCCCGCCCGAAGTCGCATTGCAGGTCATTGCCAGCGATTTTGAGAAAATTTCTGTACAAAACCCCGGCGGACTCAACCGCGATCCTGGCCGCTGGGTTCCGTTTTTGATTCAACGGCCGACGTTTGTCGCGTCCCTGGAGACTGCGCCCAAGGCGACTTTCAAGTTTGGGGCGTATTTTTTGGAGCGGGGGAAGTAACTGGATGTAACTTGTTCAAAAGTCATTCAGGGTATTCGATGTGTCCAAGGAAAATATTTGCTCAAGGAAGGTCAAATTTTCATTTAAAGGCGTTACCCAAAGTGCGTCAAGCTTCCATTCTCGGGAGTCGGAAAAGGTGGCTATGTTCTGATGGATTCTCTTCTTTGGCTACCAACGAGATCCCCTCCAAAACAACTTTTGAGACCACTACTTCGATACAGAATTCGACACCGTAAGCCCGCAACTGATGCAATGCGCATAGTCATTGGGCTCCCCGGGCTACCCTTTGTTCGTTTTGCAGCTTTGGTCGGTGAATAGGGCCTTTGCTGTCGCCGGGCTTGACATTTGCCTTGACTTCGTCCCAAAAATTGCCTTTCACCAGCTTGTCATCGTAGTGAGAATTCAACTTGAGTTTCAATTTCATATCGAATAGCTATTTGAGCCAATCCAAATTGAATTACAATCGACATTGATTTCCAATGAGGATCGAAAAATGTATTGCGTTGGAGTGTTCCGAAAGTTCGGCGCAAAGATTAAATGGTCATTTGTTGTCGTATTTGGAAGACATCGCATAGGTCTTGTCACCATGAAATACATTGAATGAGAAACTCAGGTTAAAGTAGTTATAGCCAGGCAATCCCAGGGCGAATCGTTTCGGTCTTTGTCCGATTTCAAACCGGGTAACCACGCCCATTTGATCCCATTCAAAACCAATTCGGTAGCCAATAGGACTAGGCTGTTTTGTTTTAACGGTATAAACACCATTGGCTGCCTGAATACTTTCATACGAGGTCCCTCCAATGAGCGCATCCAGAAAGATCCTTCTGGAAAAGTGTCTGAAATTTTTATAGCCATTGTAGGAGACACTGGCTTTTCTTATCTTCTTGAACACCAATCCAGCTACCAAGGCATTCGAATTGCTCCTGAAAAAATATATTTGACCTGGTGAAGGTGCAGCACCGCTCGTTGTTACAAATTCATATGTACCATCACTCGCATTGCTCGCACCGGCAGTCTGATTGTAATGTAACAAGCCCGCATGAATCCCAAACTGCTTTCTTTTATCACAGACCGCGTCAAAATACCTGTACACCGTAGTCGTAAATCCTGCCTCAATTCTTACGTCGGATTCATCTTTTTTAAGCTTATCAACAAAGAAATAATCGATACCTCCTTCGAGATACTTCATCGATTTCAAGTTTTCAGGATTCACTACATTGTCTTTGGGGGTAAAGAGCTTTTTGGCAATGTCTTGACGGTAAAAGACTTCATACCCCAATTTCCCCTTTGCTCCTTGAACCAACAATCCAACCTGCGGCTTGATATTGTCTAGGGAAAGTGCTGTAATTGAGACTTTTAACGGACTCAATTTATCAGTGAAATTTGTGGTTTTATATTCCGCAGTTTGGGAAAACAATGCCACGCTAGGTATTGTGAATAGCATCTGCAAGATGCAGATGTTTCGACGAATTCCATTGCAAATGCAAAGGTTCACCAAGCCTGCCACCGACATGGAGAGGGTCCTTTTCATTTCGATCGTCCCTATTTAGACACAAAAATGGATACCGTTAGGCCGCAGTTGATGCACAACGCATAACCCTCAAGGTCTTCGCCTTTGTTGTTTTTGCAACCCTGACCGATAAATTTTCCGACGACGGTTTTGCCAGGCTTTGCTGTTCCTTTGACTTCATCGCCAAAATATCCCTTGACAAGCTTGTCATAATAGTTGGATTTAAGCCGAATTTGCAGCTTCATGTCCGAAGTATTTTTGACTTCCACCACATAATTGCAGGCCAATGCTCTCTTGGAATCCAGGGCAATCCGATACTCAATCACAGCATTGGTATTGTCTCCAAAGTCAACATCAGCCTTTTTCCATTCTGTAAACTCGCCCATTTTGCCACCTGCATCAGGCTTCAAATCCGATACCACTTGCGCATTGACGCTCAAAAAGGTAATACAAAACGCAATCATCAAGAATAAACTTTTCATAATTCGTGTAACAATTAAGATTCCTAAATTGGGTTTAAATCGCTGGGGAATTGATTCTCCAAGCATCTTCACAAAAGTAGAAATGGATAAAAAACAGGGCAATACCACTTTAGTAGTATTCGAACGCTGGAGTTGATCCTCAACCATCTAAGTGCGCAGGATTAGGATTGCAGGATGCTCATGCAAGAGCATCCAATTTTACTCAGCGTTGAATAACAGATTTCGTGCTTAAAATGCTGCCACAGCAATGGAGTTTCCTGCGCGTTCGCGACTAAGGTGGGAATCATTCACTCCCAAACACCTTATTCAACGCATCCGTCCGTGACTGCACCTGCAACTTCTCGTAGATATTGCGCACATGTTTTCTCACGGTTTCTATGCTGATGGAAAGCTGATCGGCAATTTCTTTGTATCGGAAGCCCTTGGACAACAGCGCCAACAATTCCTGTTCTCGAGGGGAAAGTTTTTGCAATTCGACGTTTTCCCTCTTTTGTTGGAAGCGTTGGACGACCTTTCGTGCAATCGGGCCGCTCATGGGTGAACCACCCTGATGAATGTCCTGAATTGCGGCCAATAACTCAGAGAAGGGAGCTGTTTTCAAAATGTAGCCACAAGCTCCGGCTTCAAGGCCGGCAAAAATATGCTGGACATCATCAAAAATGCTGAAAATCAGGTATTGGACTTGCGGATACAAAGGTTTCATCGCTCGGATGCAATCAATTCCCGAATTGCCCGGCAAATGGATGTCCATCAAGACAACATCGGGAGACAAGTCCGGAAGCGCCTTCGAGAAATCTTCCGCATTTTCAAAGGATGCAATGCAATCCGTCGTATCGGTTCCATTCAGAAGCGCGACGAGGCTCTGGTTGACATCTACGTTGTCTTCGACGATAATGACTTTGATCGACATATTACACCTGCAAAATTAACCTTCGATCGGCTTTGGACAATCACATTTTAGTAGTATTGAGTCGAGAAGCAGCCTCATCCAGTCGACAAAAAATTTCGATCCTTGTCCCGTGCTGCGGTGCTGAATAGAATTCCACCGTTGCATCAATCTCCTCGAGGCGCGTCTTCATATTCGTAAGTCCATTCCGAAACTTTGGTAAACGCGTGACATCAAACCCAACGCCATCGTCGCTGATCATCAACCGAAAGCCTTGAAAATCTGCCTCTATCGAGATGTCCACGTTATTCGCCTTGGAATGCTTGGCGATATTGTTCAGGGCCTCTTTGAACACGAAAAACAGGTTCCTTCGCATTCGATTGTCGAGTATCGTGGTGGACGCTTCGGAAATTTCAGGAAAATCAAATGAAAGCCGTATCGGGAGATTCTCAAAAAAATCATGGGCATAGGCATGAAAGTAGGAGACCAATTCGTCCAGCCGGTCATATTTCGGATTCATGGACCATATAATCTCGTTCATATTTGCTACGATTTGCCTTGCGGAAAAGGAAACCTTCTGCAGTTTCTCCTTGGTACCGTCCGTCAAATCGGGCCCTTGATTAGCCATTTCGCACAAAAGGGAAATTTTGGACAATCCCGCCCCGATGTCATCGTGCATGTCACGCGCGATACGGGTACGCTCGTCTTGGACGATTTTTTCCCTTTCAAGCTGTTTGACGCGTCTTCTCAATCTACGCGTTGAAACGTACCACGCTACAAAGCAAAACATCGCGAACAGAAGAATGCCGTTCAGTACGAGGAACCAAGTACGCTTCCAAACAGGAGGAACGATGGTGATGCGCAACTCCCTGGCTTGTGTCGTCCAAGTTCCGTCATTGTTGCAGCCTTTGATTTGCAACACATAGTCCCCTGGTGGAAGCGCGATGAAGCTCAAATTCCTTTCCGAACCCAGATGCACCCAATTGGAATCCAGTCCGAGCAATCGGTACATCAGCAGGTTTTTCTTAGGCACGGTGAAGTCAAGTGGCGCCAAAGTAAATGAGAGTGTGTTTTGATCGTGCGGCAAGGTTAATGCATGCAAAGCATTGATGCTGCTGTCTCCTTGGTATTCGTTGTGAAAGATGCGGCAAGAAGTGATGGCAATTGCAGGTGGAAGCGGATTGTCCACAATAGAATCTGGGAAAAAGGCGTTGAAGCCGTTGACGCCGCCAAAGAAGATCTCTCCTCGTTTAGAAATGTAGAATGCATTGGAATTGAATTCCAGGGATTGTAGGCCGTCGCTGAGATCGTAGTTGGAAAAGGTCTCCTTGGCGATGTTGAATTTAGTGAGGCCCTTGTTGGAACTGATCCACAGGTTTCCTTTTCCATCAGGGAGTGCAGAATAAATGACGGAATTGGGAAGCCCGTCTTCTGCCGTATATATTCTCAAGATGCCATGCTGTGCATCCGCTTTGATCAAGCCAATGTCTGAAGCCAACCAGATATGATTCTCTTCATCAGAAGCGCAATCCCTTGAATTTGAAAAAATCAGCGTCCTCTCGAATTCATTAAGACGCTTCACTTCGAAAATACCTTTTGCCCCAAGCGATGTATATTTTCTGGTTCCACAGATGACACCATCATCCAAATATTTGAAATTCGAGATTCCCCAAATCGATGGAGAAATGGAAAGAGATAGAAATTTCTGCGTTGCAGGGTCAAATAATGTTGTGGTTGATCGAGTGCCAACGAGGATATTTCCATTTTCTGTTTCAATCATGCTGATTGGCTGCTGATCCCTATTATCGGCACTGCTGATGAAGTCGAGCTTGCCGCTCTGTCGCTCAAATTGGGCAATGCCGCTTGTGGTTCCGATCCACACCCTTTTGTGTGAGTCGATCAGGATGCAATTGACAGCAGAAAAGGCTGGGGCTTTTATGCCGTTTGGATCAGCAGCATAGATCTGGGCTGATGTGCGATCGGGGCTTATGACAGCTAGTCCGCCATGAGTGCCTACGAATAAATATCCTTCATCGTCTATGGCGAAACAGTGGATGTGACTGGACGGCAAGAATCTCCTGCCATTTTGCATCTCCCCGAAATGGTCAAACCGATGGTTGCCAGAAGCTTTCTCGATCCCGTGGGAATCGGTTCCAATCCAGAGGTTTCCGTTGCGGTCGTAGAACAGACTTTCTATAGAGGGATGGGTTATTGCGTGCGGGGCAGATGGCGAAGGAAGATATTGTGTTGCCATGGATAAACTGGCGTTTGCAGCAAGGACCCCATTGGAAGATGTCCCAATCAACAATTCGCCCCACGGTGATAGTAGAAGCACCTTCACAGTTCCGATCGATAGCCTGAAGTCTCCAACGGCAATTTCTCTCAGCCACTTGCCTTTTTGTGTAAATAGGTTGAAGACTATGATGCCATCTCCAGTACCCAAAAATAAGTCATTAGGCCCAAGCACGGCAGATGTGATGGCATTCAGGCCCAAACCAAACATTGCTACGGAGTCCAATTCCCTGTTGTTCCAATCGTAGAAGTGCAAGCTATTCTCGCGCGAAAACACTGCCCTGTTCCCGATGCTGTGCGTCGAGTAAGGCGAAACATCCTTGATCCAAGTCATAGCTTGTGTTGGGGATGCTGACTTGATAGTCCAAGATTCAGGATCGATGCGTTGCCATGCCTGCCCAACAAAAAAGGTCTCACCATTCCTACATTCTCCACGTGCAAACGTTGCGCCTTCCTTTCCCCTAAATTCTGGAACCACAACCCTTCGAAATCGGTCAAATTCAGGAAAATAGCAGCAAAGGCCGGATTCGGTCCCCACCCAAAGCCTTCCCTTTGAATCAGGGAAAATGGACCGGACAAAATTTCCAGGAAGGGAGTTGTCGTCTGCCGGATCATGGCGGTAGATTTTCAATTCGCGGCCATCGTACCGACACAATCCATCGGCTGTTCCAAACCACATGAATCCAGTCTTGTCTTGCGCTATTGCATAAACAGAGTTCTGGGGAAGTTCCTCCTCAAAATCGACATGTTCAAAGCGCAGGCGTGATGTTTGAGAATAGGCACGCGTACCCGGGTATCCCAAAGACCAAGCTACCAAGAAGCAAACGAAGGAAATGCAATGTCGAAACAGGAACCGTGAAGGATGCGCTTCTGATACAGCGGTTGGCCTTTGACAGAGAAATCCTCCATCGAAACACTTCCAAAACTGCGCCACTATCCTACCAACCGGAAAATCCACTGCTGCCAACTGTGATTCGTGAAATGAACATTCGCTTTGAGCAGGTGGTCAATTCTCTGTTGACAACTGCGAATTCGTCCTTCCTTCCAAAGCGACAATCCAATTTACAAATAAATTGATGTTCGCAAAAAGTCCGTTTGATCGAATGCCGCAAGGCGCGGTCGGTTTCTTAAACCATCCGAATCGCCCGCAAACCGATCTGCCAATCATGAAAAGCAACCAAGCCACAACCGCAAAAATCCTTCCCCTGCCGATCCGGGGATGCAATTTGCCCCGAAAAAGAATGGAAGACCAAATCCGGAGCAACCCTCCGCACCGCCACCGACGGATGATCCCAATGGAGGAATTTCGGCCGAAGATGACAAGGATGATCCCAACCAAGGCGATATGCCGGACCCGAACGACGATGAGACGCCCGCCGATGACCATCTCCCACCGCCTACGGTCCAAGTAGCCAACACCGAAATTTGGCGAATCGGCAATGGCAGTGACGTCGGTCAGACTGGCGACTGGATGCTCGTGTTGCGCGGGCAAGGATTTTTTGAGTCCGAGCGCCCACCGGTCGTCCATATCGGAGATGCAATCCGATTGACGGATGTTTATGTCGGGAATCGCGGGAAAGAGCTCTTCGCGTGCATCCCGCCCGAAGTCGCATTGCAGGTCATTGCCAGCGATTTTGAGAAGATTTCGGTACAAAACCCCGGCGGACTCAACCGCGATCCTAGCCGCTGGGTTCCATTTTTGATTCAACGGCCGACGTTTGTCGTGTCCCTGGAGACGGCGCCCAAGGCGACTTTCAAGTTTGGGGAGTATTTTTGGGAGTGAGGGAAGTAGGGACGGAGTTTTTTTGGGTTGATTGGTCCTGGCACTGCAGCTTCTAAAATATTCAATACGTCAAGGTCATTTTCCTCCTCGAGAGGAATTGACGATATGTACCCATCGGGGCTTATGATCCAATTCGAAATAATTTAGGTGCCCACCTTCACCTTTTCCACTATTTCGGCGATAGACTTTGCTTACTCGGAAATACTTGCCATTAATCTCAAAATAGCTGCCCCTCCCTACGATTGGAATTGTTGGATGTCCCGAAATACCCAGTTGAGCAGCTGTTCGAAAGCTCGGTAGATAGTAGGAATTAAGGAAAAGCATTCTTCGGAATCCGTGCGAGAGTATGCGTACTCCGGCAATCTCTTGCGAACAACCGTAGCACATTTTATCCTGCAGACCTTGGGCTTTCAACGGAAATTGCAAAAGGAACAAGCCAACAAATACGACCAAAATGTAACGCATGGCCACCTTATCGATTGATTTCCGCGGATGGCTCCTTGGATACATTGATATATGTAAAATCTTCAAAATACTTGGCGATCAGGTCGACAGGAAAATCAACCAAGTGCGCATATTGGTTGGAATCGTAAAGCGAAACGGTATTATTTCCTTCATTGATATCCATAAGTGCATAGACATGTGGACCAAGGATTGTAAAATCTCCCACTTTTTTGATCCCACCTAGATCGATTGTGCTCAGAGCAATAGCATTTCCAGATTCTTGTAATCGCTTAAATGTTGGAATTATTTCCCAAGAATGAAGGCTTTTCAAATTAGTTTCAATTTTCGGGGCCCATCGCTCCAGATCCTTAGAGCTTGCACCTGGGTTCTGCTTAGAAAATCTCTTGAGCATTTTATCGTTTTTTGCATCGACTTCCTCCTTGCTGGATTTTCGGTCGGAAAAGTAACCGGATGAGCTTTCCATACCAGTAATAGCCTCGTAAGCTTCATCCAAAAATGCCCTTCTATCAATTTTTTCGTATCCGCCATTTAGCTTAGCAAAAGCCTTCTCAAGAACCATAGCCCATATCTCTTGATTATCTTCCCCATAACCTGCCATAAGTGGTTTGCCGATACGTGTATGAAAGGGATACAATCTTGTGACTGTAATGATCTGTGGCGTTAGTGACGCCTTGGTATCATCAGAGCTTCTAGCGTAAAGTGTCACCTCAAAATTTCCGTCACCACGATCACGAATGGCATTTTCCAACAGGGATGGATTTGCTTTGGCAATTGATGCCACAGCACCCAAAAACCAACAGTTCTCCAATTGCCCTTGTTTCACATCATCTGGAGCAAACGCATGCTGGTCGTTGGCCCCTTTCTCAGCAAGAGGACCTTCAACTTTCTGCCAAGGCTTATAAAGTCCATCCTTGTTTCTTTTGTCTCCCTCACCGGCTGTCAATGAAAATTGCGGTGGGGGATACCCTACCATGGACGTTGATTCCGCATGCGATTCATCAACTTGAGCTGATTTCCTATGTTCACGTGTATTCATTTTATCGATGGCTAAAATTCATTACAATTGTAACCATTTTACGTCTAAATCTAGCTTCGAATCTCAACATTTTTCGATTTCGGCGCGGATTCTGCCCAATCCCAAGAATACCCTACAGGCTTAGAAATGAGGTCAATCAGGCTGGACTTAATCAAAAATCGGAAAGGTGGAACAACAAGAAAATGCCCTTCTGACTGCGTTCGAGGTGCTTAACGAATCACTTTTTCCCGTTTGTGCCGAAATCTCGCTCGGTAGACATTTTTTCGAGTTCAAAAAAACAACTAACTTCCGTTAATGAATCTCCTCAAAACCATCGCTTTCGCCAGCCCTCCTCGGCCTGATCGCTTGCGAATCTCCTCAAAACGTGGAAGGAAATACCTTTGTTGGGCAACAGGGGGACGGCGTCGACGATACGGAAGTTCAAAAATTGAATCAAGAAGCCGATTTACTCCTCGAACAAGGCAAAACAAAGGCTGCAAGAAAATTGCTGTTCCAATCTCTGGAATTGGAAGAAAACAAAACCACCTACAATAGCCTCGGGATTGCCGATCAGTTGGACCTCAATTATCCATCCGCCATCGCCTACTATGAAAAAGCCTTGGCAATGGACTCTAATTATGTCTATGCGCGGCTGAACCTCGCAAGGACCTATTTTGAAAGCGGGAACTCCGAGATGGGTATTCGGCTCAATTTGCAGGTCATTGCCGCGAAGGCTGATTCTTTCACGGTTGGAACGGCGCATTTGCACATCACAAAAATCTACGTCAAACTCGGCGAATGTGGTGCTGCCATCAATCACCATGAATTGTCGAAGGTGATCCTCGCAGGAGATGTTCGCACAAAAGAACAGCTGGAACGTAACGCCCGGCTCATCGAAAAAAGCTGCCATACACCGGAGGCAAAATTCAAAATGTGGCTGAAAGCGCATCCGGGAGAAGGCGAAATGCACGATTTGAGCAAATAATCGCTCTCACCCTTCGACAATTTACAAATCAACAAGTTGTAAAAGTTCGTAAGCCTCTCGTTTCGCAACCGTCCCCAAATCTCGCAACAAAGCATCCCCAAACGTCCCCAAAACCCGTCCCACGTCCACGCCGAAGGCGTCTTCTCACCAATCCGGACCGTCGTGGTTGTACGTCTTGTGCTTCTTGCTCTTCTCCATTTGCTGCAAGAACTTCTTTTCGTTGGCATTCATCGCCGCGAGGATGCGCTCTGCCTCCTGCTGACTCATTTGTTCGGCATCCTTGGGTTCGCCCTGCTCGCCTTGATTGCCTTGATTTTCCTGATTCTGAGGCTGCTTTTTCTGCTGCTGTTGTTGATCCTGCTGCTGTTGCTGCTGATCTTGTTGCTGCTGCTGTTGGTCTTGCTGATCTTGATTGTCTTGGTTTTGCTGATTCTCGTCTTGCTGCTGCAGCTTGCGCTTGATCAATTCGTAGTTGTACCGCGCGATGTCGTTGTCATTGTCCTGTTTGAGGGCATCCTTGAAGGCTTGCAAGGCCAATTCGAGCTTTTCCCGGGAGACTTGTTGGCCTTGGCCCATGCCGCCGGCGCCGCCCATTTGGGGCATCATGGCCGCGCCGGGCTGACCGCCGGGTGACATCTGTGGCTGCCCTTGCGCAGGCGCATCCTTGCCCGAAGCAAAGATCGTCCCGATCTGATTCCAAGCCCAAGAGGCCATCTGCGAATTTTCGGCATGCGCATTGGTGACTTTGCCATACCAACTCATGGCCCTTTGCGCCGAATCCTGCATCAGCCAACATTGCCCCATGTTGAAATTGAGGGCTGCATGCTGCGCCATGTATTGTTCGAAGGCTTTCTCGAAAAGCGGAACCGCGACCGTGTATTGCTTGGCCTCGTAGGCTTTTTTGGCCTCCTGCACATCGCTCGGTGGCCCAAACAGCCAACCCAACATCAAGACAATCAATACAATCCCTTTGCGCATTTTCTAATTTTCCTTCGATTCAAACTTACGCAATTTCACTCAGTCTTGCTTCCACTGCGACGCTTGGTGCTGTAGGGCAACCAAAACATCGAAATGATCAGCAAAACGACGCCAATCGCCAAAAAAATCTGGTATTGATTCACCTCCGCCAAACGCTTTTCCCGGTCCAATTCCTGCGAAGACAGCAGTTTGATCTGATCCAATACCGGATCCAAGTTGTCAAACTGATCGTCAATCGCCAGATATTCCGTGTTGAAGCTGCTTGCAATGTCTTGCAGCGTTTCGTCCTTCAACTGCGAAATGGCAGGACTTCCGTCTTCGGCTTTCTTGAGTCCGACCTTTTGGCCGTTGCGGTATTCGGGGACTTGCGCGCCTGCGTAGGTGCCCACGCCCACGGTGAAGACGGTAATTCCGCTGTCTTTCAATCGCCCGACGACGGAGGTATAGGTGTCGCCAAAATCTTCGCCATCGGAAATCAAGACAATCGACCGGCTGAGCTTCTTGTTGACTTCCAAGGAGTCTTCCGCTTCCTGAAAACGCGTCAATGCGGTCTGAAGTGCTTCGCGGAAATTGGTGCCGGAATTGCTGAATTGGGCGGTTCCGACCAAGTCGAGAAAGAGATTCGCAGCGTTCAAATCACTCGTCAGCGGACATTGGACGTAGGCATCCGAAGTGAAGACAATCAAACCTACACGGTCGCCATTCATCTGCCCGATCATCTTTTTGACCTCGCGTTTGACCTTTTGAAGGCGCGACGGTGCAATGTCTTCGCAGTTCATGGAGGCAGAAACGTCGATCAGCACATACACTTCGCGGCCACGAATGGGCACTTCCTGCTCCGTGCGGCCCCAATAAGGTCCGAGCAAGGCAAGCAGGATACAAACTGCCGCGACACCACGCATCACAAGCTTGACTTCGGGAAGGAAAAAGCCGTATTCGCCTGGCGCAAACCAGATTTTCATGGCTTTGCGGTTCTTGTAATAAACGATCCCGATCAGCACCAACAAAGGAATGAGCCCAAAGGCAAGCGGCCAATAGTCTGGCGTTGTCAGAAAGGTATTGAGAAAGTCACTCATCTTTTCGCCTTCGAATCGCTTGGTGGGCGTTGATCTACCATCGTGCCGCAAAATTATCCGCTAGAGAGGGATTGTGCAAGCAATAAGAATGGTCTTTGGGGCTCCAACTTTGTGAATGATTGTTAAAGTTCAATTTTCCAGGTGATATTGTCCACTCGGCTGGAAATCAAACTCAGGACTGTTCGTGTCGCAACTTGGGGTCCAATGCATCGCGAAACCCTTCACCGATGACGTTGATGGCAATCACGGTGCAAAAGACTGCCATTCCCGGAAAAACACTGAGCCACCAAGCAGAAAGGCTGCTGCGGGATGCACGCAACAAGGAGCCCCAAGTGACCACGTTGTCGGGAACACCGATTCCGAGAAAGCTGAGTGCTGCTTCCAACCCGATTGCGCCGGCAACGCTGAATGTCAGGACAACGACGACCGATGCCAAACTATTCGGCAAGGCATGCCGAAACATCAGGCGGAAATTGTTGAATCCCATGGAACGCGCCGCCTCCATGAACTCCTGACTGCGTGTGCGAAGCATTTCGGCACGTGTGAATCTTGCGACGCCCGTCCAACCCAAGACGCCGATGATCACCATGATAAAAAAGATGCTGCGCTTTTCCGTAAGTGCCATCACCGTGATGATCAACAGCAGGGTTGGGATCGTACTGAAAATTTCGATGACGCGGGAAATGATCATGTCGAGCCAGACATCTCTGCGTTTTCCTAGAAACGGGACGTTCTTGAAAGGACGTGCGAGTTGGATGAACAATGCTGTCGTTCCACAGAGAATCAAGACGCTCAACAAAAATTGTGGAAAGATCGCCATGGGGCCCATTGCAAGTGCTTCGCTTAACAGCAGGCCACGAACTTGAAATCCATAGAAATAGCCCAACACGATGCCGAGGAAGCCCAAAATCATGCCTGCGGTCGTCAATTGAAAACGCGTATCCCCATAGTATCCTGCGATCGAACCCAGGATCATCCCGATGATGCCTGCGATTCCGGTTGCTACCAAGCCAATTGTGAGCGAAATCCGCGTTCCATGAATCAACCCGCTGATGACGTCCCTCCCATCGCGGTCGGTTCCCATAAAATGCCATCTTTTCCAAGAGGAGACCCGTTGCTTGGCAAACGGACTCATGACCCGCTGATTTTTATAGTCAATGTCTGCTGGCAAATAGCGGATGGGTGCCCAAAAGGCCCATTCGTACTCCATCTCATGCCAATCTTGGTTGATCAGGTCCTTTTCCCATTTGTAGAACCCAAAATCAGCAAGGTAATCGGCGACTACGGGAAAATAGATGGTTTCCCCCTTCTTGCAGACCAAGGGTTTATTGTAGGCCAAAAAATCTGCAAACAGAGCCACCGCCGCGAGAAAAACGATAAATCGAAAGGCAATCCGGTTCACTGCCCGCTTTTTGAAGCGCAACCAAGCCGATTTCCAGAAGCCGAGGCTTTTGCTCCGGCCCGTTGGGGTGATGCTGGACACTGTCGATTCCGCTTTCATCGTTTGGTGAAGGAAATGCGTGGATCGACAAACGCATATAGGATGTCGGAAATAAAAAAACCCGTCAGCGTGGCAATGGACGTCAAGGTGTAAATGCCCACGACGACCGGATGGTCGAAGCTTCCCAAGGCATTGAGGGTGAGCAGTCCCATTCCTGGAACGGAGAAAATGAACTCGGTGATCATCGCCCCGCCCACCATTGCAGGCAACAGCCCGCTGATGAGCGTCACCAATGGCAAAAGGGCATTGCGAAAATTATGTCGCCAAATCACCACGCGGTCAGAAAGGCCTTTCGCCCTCGCCGTCCGAATGTAATCTGCGTTAAGATTCTCCACCATTCCCATGCGTAACTGCCGGCTGACGTAGGCAATCCCGTGGTAGGACATCATGATGGTCGGCAAGATCAAATGATAGGCATGATCGAACAACCTTTCAGGCCAAGACCATAATTCACTGCCGTCGGATGCAACGCCTGATGTCGGAAACAACTGCCAATAATCTTGATTGCAGAAAAAGGTCATCACTAACATGGCGGCGACAAACGTAGGCACGGAATTGAGCAAAAACAGGCCGATGGTCACCGCATTGTCCTGCCATTGGTGGCGATGGCGCACGCTGTACACCCCGACGGGAATTGCAATCAAATAGGCAATGCAGAAGCTGAAAAAGCCCAGAAACATCGTCCACGGCAGGGCTTCGGTGATCATTTTGGAGACCTTGCGGTCATGGGAATAAGACTTTCCAAGGTCGCCCATCAGAAGCCCGGTCAACCAATGGTGGAACTGATTCTTGAATCCGAAAAAATGCAGCGTGGGCACATAAAGCTTCCATTTCGTCTCATGGGCGCGAATGGAGGCATAATTGCTGGCGATTTTTGCAATCTCCGATCCCAATGAATCTCCCAACAGCGGTAAGGACTTGGTGAGAGATTGCAGTTGATCTAGCCGGTACTGCACTTCAGCATCTGCGGTGGTCATTTTCAATTCGCTCACCGCTCTTTGAGCGGAAAGGTAGTCCATCTTTTGGGCCTCTGGAACCGCCAACTTGGCGATTTTGGCTTCTACGGCCTCCAAATGATGGAAATAGGTACTGATCTCCGGCCAATTCCCATAAACGCCAATCAATTTGGAGAGCGCATTTCGTTCACTCAACACAGGAATTCGGTGCAAGGTATCAGGATAGGCCAATTGGTTGAGGCTCACGTAGAATGTCGGCAGATCCAGTCCCATTTCATGGCTGATCCGCAGGTATTCACGACTGCGAAGTTCCGCATCAATCTGGCTTCCACGCTGGTAAACAGCATCCATCCGGCTATACACTTGGTCACCGGGAACATTGCGACTAATCAGAAACGACACCAGAAGAATGACGAACAGCGTCGGAAAGAAAACCACCAACCTTCTTGCAATGTACCTGAGCATCGTTGATGGTGCCTCGCTGAACGTTACTTGAACTTCTGATCGGCAAGCGGTACCCAGAACTCCTGGACCTTGTAGCCGGGACGCAATTCGGTACCTTCGGCATTTTTGAAACGCTTGTGAATCAGAATCTTTTCCTGAGGCGCCATGATCATGAGCATGGGCAAACGCTCATTGAAGATTTCCTGGAACTTCCAATACAACGGTTTCCGGTCCTCAGGCTTCAGCGTAACCCTGATTTGCTCGATCAAGGAATCGGTCATGGCATCGCCAAATCCAAAATAATTGGTGCCGTTGTTGGCCCAGTTTTCGGTTGCCCAGACCTGCTTCAGGTCCGTTGGCAGCGGTGACGAACTGAAACCAAGGCCAAACATGTCAAAATCATGCACTTGAATCCGGCTCGTCAGCGTTCCGAAGGCAATCGGATTGGCCTCCAACTTGATCCCGACACGGCCGGCTTGATCGGCAATCATGCGGATCATGCGCGGTCCGGTTTCAGAGGTATTGGAGATAAGCACCTCGATTTTCAAATCAACCTTCTTGCCGCGAATCATCTTCTCCCGAACGCCATCGCCATCGCCGTCAACCCAACCTGCTTCGTCCAGAATCTTCTTGGCCATCTCGGGATCAAATTTCCGGGGCTGCAAGTCGGTATTGTATTCGTCTTTGTGCAAGGGCGAAACAGGGCCGATTTGACGCTGACCGAAGCCCAAGTAGATGTTTTCGATGATTCCGTCGATGTCGGTGAGGTGGGCCAAAGCTTTGCGCACGGCGACATCTTCCACCACTGGATTCCTGCCCGCGGGTGGACGGCAGTTAAATCCAAGATAAATCGTTGAGAATGAGGTTGGCGTATGGAAATTGTAGTTTTTAAACACGCTGCCAGCGGTATCTTCCCGCAAGGCAACAAAATCATCCGGTGCCATGTCGCGGATCACGTCGAGTTCGTCGTTTTTCGCAGCAGCAGGAAGCGTTGTCTTGTCGGCGACCGTCTTGAAGATCAACTTCTGGGCATAAGCCTGAAAATACCAGCTCTTGCCACGAAGTTTGTCGCCCCACCAGTCCTTTTTGCGTACCAAGGTGACGTTGTCCCCGGGTGTCCAGCTTTCCAATTTGTAAGGACCGGAACCGTAAATTCTTGCCGGATCGGTTCCATTGGTTTCCGCATTGAATTCCTCCGCAAATTTGATCATGGCCGGATCTTTGGCAATCTCCTCTTCCTTGGTGTAGAAATCGATGACCTTGTACTTGTCCAAAGCCTTACCCGGGTCAAAATGGTTTTTGGAGACGATTTCTACACCGGAAACGGCCGTTTCGGCAAGGAAAAAGGGTGCATCACAAACGACGGTGAATCTACGGTCGTTGGTAGAATCGACCTTTACATCCTTGACAAAGCTATGGTAACTGCGCTGCTGTGCATTGTCAGTCAACGGATTCTTGATGCATTTGATCGAAAACTCATAATCGTAGCCGGTAATGGGATCGCCATTGTCCCATTTGGCTTCAGGACGCATTTCATAGGTGAAGCTGAGTCCGTCAGCGGAAACTTCCGGTGTTCCAACTGCCAAGGAAGGTACGTGCGCCATCGTACGGGCATCGTAATCAAAGAGGTACATGTAAATATTCTCCTTGATGAAGGTGGCGTAGGCATTGCGCGAATTGTAAGGATGGAGCCCGTCAGGGTCAGCGGCATGGTAAACGCGAATCCAATCGCCCATTACGGGATTGGTGTCTACAGCCGGCTCCGTCGTTTTCGGTTCCGATCCACATCCAACAAACAACAACAGAGAGAAGGAAAATAAAACAGCAAGGAAAGCAAGAGATGTTCTTTTCATATCAGGAAAACGTGTTCTTTGACTCGCCTCCAAGGTAGACGAATTCGATTGAAAATGCAAAAATAGGGTGAAACGTTGATCGTGATTCCACTGACGATCTTTCGATGGGAATTATTGCTGGGCTGGGCGAAATTGGCCTGGATCATAGCAAGGACGCTGACCATACCATCCCGTATTGACCAACCTTTTGTTCCAGCCAATCCTCGCCGAATTGGCAAAAAGAAGGGTGTAGGGCTGATCATCATAGAGAATTTGCTGAATTTCACGGTGTAACGCATACCGCTTTGCATCGTCCCATTCGACGACAATTTGCTCCATGACACTGTCGGCAGCCGCACTGGAATAGCTTCCCCAATTGTATCCTTCGTTGAGAATTTGACTGGAATGAAACAAAGAAAATTGATCCTGCTCGTCACTGTCATACACCCAACCTCCAAGCCAAGCATCGATTTCATGCTTTTTGAGCCGATCCAACAGAATCGAACCGTCCAATTCCTGGACTTCCACCTTGATCCCAACGCGCTTAAACTTGTCTTCGATGTGCCGCGAGATACTCTTTCGCAACTCATTTCCCCGCTTATAACTTAAGGTAAATGCAAATTCAGTCTTCTGACCCTGTACCGTTTTGTCAATCGTCCCGTTGCCATCGGTGTCGACCCAACCCGCTTCTTGCAGAAGGGTCTTGGCTTTGGACTCGTCATAGGCAATCACCTTCAAATCTTTGTTGTATTCCGGCCGATCAAAGTAGATCATGGAGGTGATCGGCTTGGCAGTTCCGTGGAGAAAGTTTTCAACGATTTCGTTGACATCCACAAGATGGCTCAGCGCCCACCTGACTTTCCGATCTGCAAAAAAGTTCATTTCCGGCGAATCCTTGATGTTTTGGTTCCAGCCGATGTATTCGTAGAAAGGATATGGGACGCTCACCTTGCCAAAATGCCTGTCGTAATTTGCTCCCGACATTTCCTCCGCATACTGATTGGGATCAAAGTTGTCAGAAAAGTCAATTTCGCCTGATTTCAGAGCCTGCATGGCGGTTTGGATGTCTGGAATGATCTTGTAAATGAGCGTATCCATGCCTTGTTGGTCAAAAGGCGAACCCGAAGCGGCATTCCAATAATGCAGATTCTTCACCAATTTGACCGATTGACCGGACTTCCAACCTTCAAATACATACCTCCCGGAACCGACGATGTACCCTTTGTCACGCTGAAATTTCTCATCGTCAAAAAAGGTAGCAAACTCCATCATAGCGGTTTTTGCAGGTGTATTGATCGAATCTCCTATTTCCGCCGAGGCTTGGGTGTCCAAGGCATTGTACCCGTCGCTGAGGTTGTTGGGGTCGTAAATGTGCTTGGGAATCACAAAGAAATTGATAGCCAGACGGTTGAGGTTGAATGGTCCAGAATTCCGAAGTTTGAAGACCACTGTATAATCGTCGGTGGCAAAACAATCGCTGAAATTTTGCAATTCGGCGCGTCGCGGAGCCGAAGCCACGTAGGGATTCATGATCGCCTTGAAGGAAAAGACCACATCTTTGCTGGTAAGTGGCTGACCATCCGCAAAAAACACACCTTTTCTTAACTTGAAGGTCAGGCCGAGTTTGTCTTCGGAAACCGTCGGCATGGCCTCAGCCAATCTCGGCACAAGCAGGAATGACTTGGGATCCAATGCGATCAGGTGATCAAACAGCAGGTTGTGAAGATTGACCGTCTCCGCCCCTACCGTATTGACCGGGTTAAGTCCCGCCGGATCTTCTTTGAGATGCAAAATCATGGTTTTGATCCGCCCCTTTGCAGGATTCCCGTCAGAGGACGAAGAATTGCAGGCCGGAAACAAAAAAATACAGGAAACGAATGCTCCTAATAACCAAGCTTTTGCCTTCAACATGTCTCGAAATCTTCTCAAAAGGCATACAAATTAAGAAAAAATCTTGACAAAACTGTTGCACGGGTAAAATGGGTGCGTATATTTGCAATCGAATTGGAGGGGTGGGTGAGTGGCTGAAACCAACGGTTTGCTAAATCGTCGTAGTCTGCAAAGGTTACCGAGGGTTCGAATCCCTCCTCCTCCACTCGAAGAATCCCAGGTATTGCACTTGGGGTTTTCTTTGAAACAAGAAATACAGAAGCGGCTTTAGCAACCGTTTCGATCGAGGTGTGGCGCAGTCCGGTTAGCGCACCTGCTTTGGGAGCAGGGGGCCGCAGGTTCGAATCCTGCTACCTCGACCACTAACAGTGTGAGATTTCAGTGTGAGTGAGGAGATTGATGCTCCATTCCACTAAGGTTCTTACCGGTGAGCAAGCAAATCTTTATCCCAACACTTCGTACTCACACTGTTCAATGGGTCCATAGCTCAATTGGATAGAGCACCTGCCTTCTAAGCAGGGGGTTGTGGGTTCGATCCCCGCTGGGCCTACTTGGTTTTTGGGGAGTTGTATGTGAAACGCCTTTTGGGGCTTTTTTTTGTTTGTGCAACTCTCCCGAGGGAAATCCACATCAACCCAATCCTGCAGCATTCCTACGGGATCTGATAAGGTAGCGCGGCATCGGGATGATTGTTCGCTTCGGGAACGGTCAAAGCCTTCATTGGAATCTGGAACCCGGCAAACCACTGCATTTTCCATTGTGCGCGGAGGGCGTCACCTTTTGCATAGAGCGCGGCCGCACGCGCGTCGCAGGTCTTTGACCGCAACAAAAGCTGGACTGCAAAACGTTGATAGAGTTCAAAGTAGAGGGGGAACTGCGCAATCAAGTTCTCGAAAATGGCCTCGACAACGCGGATTGGCAACCGAAGGTGAATGTCCAACTCCAACGCAGTTTCCAAGTCCCGCGGCGAATGATGGGGTTGCAACGTAGCCAACAGCTGTCCGACCGAATGCGGATCCCAGCCTCGACCTGCAAATTGTTGCACGGCTTGGGTAAATGGCAACGTGATCTTCACCTTTTTCGACTTGCTTGGACCCAAAAACCGCGTGGCAGCCTTCAGCCCCGCTGAATGGTAAAGTTCACTGACTTTTGCCTTCTGCTGCAAGTAATCTCCCTCAGCCACTGCACGCCATCGCGCAATTTCATCCCAATGATGCATCAATTTCCTCGGAAGAAATTGCCCCGAATTTGGGGGATAACCCTCAAAAGGTGTACTGAGCGCGATCAATTCGGCCAATTCCCTTTGAAAGATGCTGCGATTTTCAACAGGAATACCTCCCCTCACGATATCGCCAAGGACTACAGCATTCTTGATTTTACCTCCTCTAAGTGAGGAATCAAGATTGGCTTTGGCCAAATAGGAAGTCCCCATCCGTTGGTCCATCAGCCAGAAACCCATGGCAAATTCCGAATCCCATTCTTTTCCGAATTTCGACTTCTTCCATCCATAAACCTCCCAACATGCCTCGGCGGCAGCTGCATCATCCATCAATACAATGGCAGTCATGCAAGACCGAATCAATTCACGGCGGTCCGTAAGGCGCAAAGTTGATACGATCTCCCCAATGTGCTCCTTCGCCTTCAAGATTCCCGCAAACCAAGGAAAGAGGTTTTCACTCCCCCAGAGTTCCGCCTGAAGCGATTGAATTTCCTTGGAACGTTCGCAAGCGCCATCAAACGGTGGCAACCCGTGAAACATCAGCATCAGCATGCGCAAATCGTCTATGTGGTCATTGTTCAGCCTGGAAAAAATCAGGCGCAATGCCGTGAGCCATTCGGGAATGGCATGGAAGACGCTGCGAAAACTGTCATGGAACAATGGATACCGAAAGGCCGCCTTGATCATCGGGGCATAATCTGGCGGCCAATATTTCAGTTTGGGCGGTTCCACGAAGTAAATCTACATGCATTTGGAGACAGATGAAACGCCTGCCAATTCGCCCAAAGGCCAAGAAATACCGAAAAGCGATTTAGACTCAGACCGTCGATCCAAGAATTGAACAAAAATGAACGTTCAAGTGCATCGACCTACTGCCCTCTCCTACCCCGCAATATCCTTACAAACGACCGCGAACGAAGCTCTTCCATGGTCAGCCCCGTCGCAAGCGCCTCTGCTTCAGTAATCGCGCCGCAGTTCAGCGCAGCGATGAAGTAGTTCAAGAGGCCTTGGCCTGTCGCAGCATCGTCAAAAATGTCGCCCGAAAGGGTCACGCGCGCTGCAGCCTGCATGAAGTTGCGAAGACGGGCCGCGGCATCGTCGTAGCTTTCCAGAAAGAAAGCATAAACGGCCGCATAGCGAATCGGAAACTGTGCGGGATGCAAGTCCCAGCCTTGGTAAAAGCCATTGTAGAGCGAATGCCGCACATGGTCGTAGCCCAATTTCCATGCGCGGTGAACCACCTCCATGTTCTCGAGGATCTGAACGGGGCTAAGATTGTCGCCGCGGTGCGGGCCCACAGGCATGACGTTGGTCGCGCCATCGGCAAGCATGAGGCCCGTATGCCCGAGCGCGACGCGCGTCATGTGGTGCGCGAAGTCGCAGACAGGGTGCGACATGGCTTGATACTTGGCGGTGATATTGCAGCTTGCCGTGTAGTCATAGGTCCCGAATGCCGTGGCAACCATGCGCCCACGTGCCGCATCCATAAACTTTTTCAGCGGATTGGTGCCGTCGCTCGCCATGATGGCTTGCGTTTGCTCCACCATGATTTCCATTTTCAAGGCGCCACTTTCCAGTGCCGAATTGGCTTCGATCACCTCAAACAAATCAATCAAGGCGCTGATTTGCTCCGGAATCGTGACTTTGGGCAGCATCACCACAAAATTCTCGGGCAACTTCCCTCCTGTCGCATCCGCCAAGGTCGAGACAAAAATGTCCATGGTTCGCAGGCCGCGGTCCTTGAGGTCCTCGGTAAACGGTTTGATGCGAATGCCTATAAAGGGCGAAAGGCTACCTGCTTGCATGCCTTTGGCAACTTCGAGGGCGGCCTTTTCTGCGAATTGGTCTTCTTCTTCGTCGCTGCGGTTGCCAAATCCATCTTCGAAATCAATGCGAAAATCTTCGAGCGGTTCGCGTTTGAGTTTGGCGACCATCTTGTTGTAGATGGTATAACTCATCCATGCGGGGTCGCTTTGGCCGTCTTTGGGATTCATTGCTTGCAGGCGGGCTTCCAAAGCAGCGACGTCAGCGGCGGCTGTGGGCAGGGCGGCGTGGCCGTCGAGTTCAAGCGCCTTGGCGAGCACGCAGAAGTTGGGTGCGTAAAGCTCAAGGTGCGCAAGCGCGGCCTTGCCCATCTTTTCGGCGATGTCGCTGCTGAAGAGGTTGGCGCCGCCATAGACGGTATGCACAGGCTGCCGTTGGCCGGAATCGCCCGGATATAGCTTCTGGAAGGCGCGGTTGGCGGCGCTCAGGCTACCAAAAATCTTGTCTTTATCGGCTGCAGGGATCGAGGACTTCATTTTCTTCAAGCGTTTTTTCGAGACGGTGAAGATAAGGGAATGGGGTGAAATGTCAATTTTTCAAGTGGGCAACGAATGAAGGGGTACCCATCCATTCTCCAAACCACGGTAGTACCGATCAGAAGGGTTCGTTTTCCGGATTTCGGCGGGCATCCCAAATGCGGAGGATGTGCAATTCCTCCTCGGAATACTCGAAGAAGAGTTTGTAATCCCGGACAAAAATGTATCGTACCTCAGGATCGGAAGTCGGATGTCCTTTCCATCCCAACCCACTTTGAACCAAAACCAGAAGATTCCGTGCTTGAACAACGAACATCGACTGCAATTTCCGGCTGTAAACGGGCGATTTGTTTCTTTCCAGCCAATAGGCCAGAATCTGCCTTCGGTCAGCTTGGGCTTGTGGTGACCAGACTATTTTCCCAGCCATTCGTCAATTTCACGATTTGCCTCCTCTTCCGAAAGACCTTTTCCGTCCCGAATCGACTTCCGTGCTTCTTCTAACAAATGGGCCTCGGATTCTGAGAGTTGGTAAATGCCATTCACAACTTGTGCATTCTCCAGTTGAAGCCATGCATAGATTTCCGCCAACAAATGTTCGTCCTTCACACTGTTGATGTGAGCGATCAGCGATTCTCTAATATCTATCGACGCCATGATGAATACTTTGCATTCGTGAACTACCTTAATCCAAGTGAAAGATAATGACTTTGGGGCAAAAAAGGAACCTCAGCGATGCGAATCAATGGTAAATGGTTTGGACCCAATCTAGCAACTTGACATCAACTCCCCCGGTAGGTCGCATACCCGAACGGGTTGAGCAACAGCGGCACATGGTAATGCGTTTCATCGGTCACATCAAACACGATCGGCACGAATGGATAAAAACACTTGCGACCGCCGTCCAGAAAATAGTCTTCGATTTCGAATACCAAGCGGTAGGTTCCGATCGGAAGCGGCGCATTCGAAGGCAATAAGTTGGGAATACGGCCGTCAGCGTTGGTAATGCCACTTCCGATAAGCTCCCATTCATATCCTGCAATTGGTTTTTCGAGCCTTACGGGAACGCCAGCAGCAGGTTTGCCAAGCGATGTGTCCAGAATATGCGTGGTGATCTGACTCATGTTGTCAATAGTTTTTCTAAGCGAATGATGGTGATTTTCATTTGTTCGGCCATTGCGATCCGGATTTCATCTTCCTCGGTATTGGGAAGCCTCGCATTCAGGAGGTCAAGCATCTCTGCTGCTGATTTTCCCGTCGCGCAAACGATGAAAATATACCCGAACTTCTTCTTGTAGGCCACATTCCCATCCGCCAAGGCTTGCAAAACCTCCGTGGTAGCCTGGTTTACGCTTGCCTGCTCGCCCGAGGCCCATTCACTTGTGGATGCAAATTTTTTGGCCAATTCTGCTGTACCCCCAATTTGCGGATGGTGCATAAACGCCTCGGCGCCATCATAGATGTTGCAAGCTTCCCAAACCGAATTGGCCATCGCAATCAGCGATTCCAAATTTACAAATGGCCTCGCGTTGACCATTCTTCTCACCCAGTTTCTCGCGCCGCAACATTTTGAAAACGCAGCCTCGGCATCTTGAATTGTCAGCGAATTGAGCTCTTGAATTGTCATTTTACTTGCTAGCCCTCCCAAATATCCGCAACCGGCTAATGCCGCCATCGGGGTAGATTTTCATTCGCACGTGGGTAAACGGGCCATGGCCTGTCAATTCTGCCTTGAATAGGTGCTCATGGTCGGCTTGTAACTTGGTTTGAGGCAAAAATTCTGTCCAAACTGCGGATTCCCAAGCTTCACCCTCTGCAAGATTGCATCCTTCCAAGGAGCAGCGATCGGGATAATTTCCCTTAAAATGGCAAGTGTCGACCAAGACATCGTCGATCAAGCCGCGATGACCGAGCTTCAATACGACCCAATCGACATTTCCAGGTGTGCGGTTGCGTTTGGTTTCCCAGCCATCGCCCATGTTCACGCCACGGTTGGGCATGATCAGATTGTCCTTGCTGCTGAAAAACATATCGTTGCAGGCCAATACTTTGGCGCCGTTCTTCGCCGCGGCCAAATCAATGCGCTCATCGTCAGCTACCAACGACCAATCCTTGAAGACTTCGCCGTAAACTTTGAGCCGTGCCACGCCGCCGTCGGGATAAATGTGCAATTTCAGATGTGTCCAAATTTGCTTGTCTTCGATGGCATAATAATGCTGACTCCCAGGATTCAATGGCGACTTCGGCAGAATTTCGGTCCACATGGCATCTTCGTGCAGGTCCTCCAGCAAAATCCCTTCCGGAGCGTTGCAAGCCTCAATCGAGGCATGCGGAGGATGGTTTCCAAGGAAAAAATTCGTGTCGATGTCCACGCCATGGATCACGCCCGGGGCGCCCAATGCCAGGATACACCAATCATGGCCGGGCACGCGTTTGCGCCGCGATTCCCATCCGTCCATCCATTTGCCGCGGTCGGTGTATTTGTCGTGAATGAAAATGCCACGCCCCGGCTTGATCAGATTCTCCTTTTCCGCAAAAAAGTCGTCTGTGGCATACAGCACCACCGCGCCGAGCTTTTCGGCAGCAAGGTTGAGCATCTGTGCCCAAGCAGGCGCGTCTTGCGCGATTTCTTCGTTGATTTTCATCTTAATTTTTCCTCAAAATGACGTTTCCGCAGCCCAAATTGGGAAAATTCCCTTGATCAAACACGATTTTTCCTCCGACATAGGTCTGCAAAACCTTCCCACGCAGGTTCATCCGTGCATACGGACTCACGGGATGCCTATGCTGAATATCGGCTTTTTCCGTCGGGCAGGCGGATTCCGGATCCCAAACAACAAGGTCGGCATCCATTCCACTTGCAATTGCGCCCTTATGATGCTGCAAACCAAGGAATTCCGCGACATGGGTACTCATCCACTTTACGATGTCGCTGAGATGAAAACCACGTTTTTCCGCCTCGGTCCATGTCGCTGGCAGGGAAAATTGCAGGGAAGCAATGCCGCCCCAAGCTTCGCGGAAGCGGCCATCTCCCAAGCCTTTCAAGTCGGGTGTCGCCGGCGAATGATCCGTCACCACCATCGTGATCAGACCCTTACGCAACGCCTCCCATAGCAGGTCATTGTTGGCGCGTTCGCGGATCGGCGGTGCGCATTTGAACAAGGTTTGTCCGTCTTCGATGTCTTCGGCTGCGAATACCAAGTAATGCGGGCAGGTCTCCACGGTAATCGGCAAGCCTTCATTCACAGCCGCTTGCAGCATCGGTATCGCCTCCGAGGACGCCAAATGGACAATATGCGTCTTGCAACGGAATTCGCGGCAAAGCCGGATCATCAATGCGACTGCGTCATTTTCCCAATACTTGGGCCGAGAACGCAGCCAAGCTGCGTGCGAACGAGGTTCCTCATCCATGACATGAACATCGGGGTGGTCGGAGACGAGCTCCGCATGCACAAGCAGGGGCACGCCCCCCGCCGCGATTACGGGCATGCCTGCACGCAGGTCGGCTTCCTCGACGTTGGGAAATTCGTCAATCCCGGAATGGCTCAGGAATGCCTTGATTCCCAAGACGCCGGCCGCGATCAGTGGCGCCAAATCATCGCTATTTCCGGGTACGATTCCGCCGTAAAAACCGCAATTCACATGCATTTTCCCGTTGGCAGCTGCGAGTTTCTGCTGGAATGCTGCCAAGGTTGTGGTGACCGGGCTCGCATTCAATGGCATGTCCACCAAGGTGGTAATCCCGCCTGCTGCAGCCGCTTTGGTGGCGGTATCAAAACCCTCCCATTCGGTCCGGCCCGGCTCATTGATATGGACATGCGAGTCGATCAAACCTGGCATCAGCACAAGATTTCCCAATTCCCGACATTCAACGCCCGCCAATGCAGCCTCCAAAACAGCTCCGATTCGGCCATTTTCAATCAAAATCCAAGCCTCCCGCACCCCATTCGGCAGCACCACCCGCTGCGAATGCAAGATATATCTCTCATTTTCCATCGTATCTCCCATCATTTCCAATTTCCACGATCCACCGCTACATACACAAACCTTCAGGCAAAAAATCGTTGTGCAAAAACCCCAACAAAATCACCTCCTACAGCGCATTCTCACCCAAAACTCCCATTAAGAAGCAACCCCAAAATGTTGCTCTCCACTTTTCACTTCTCACTTCTCACTTCTCACTTCTCACTTCTCACTTCCCCCTTGGCTAATCCACCTCCCGATCAATTCCCGTTCGGCATCGGTCATTTCCGTTTTGTTGTTTTGCGGCATGGTTTTGGTCACCACGGCGCGCACCATAATACGGTCCTTCTGCGCGATAATTTGTTCGGGGGTGTCCAACATGATGCCGTTAGGTGCAAGGACATTGACATCGTCGATGGGATTGGCACTGTGGCAGGGTGTGCAACGGCGAATTACAGTCTGATAAACCTGATAAAATTCCACCTTTTCGACCTTTCCACCCCCGGAGGCGGAATCGGAGGCGGGTTTTGGAGCCGTGACAAAAAAGACGACCATCATACCAACGGTCGCCGCAGGAATCAGAAAGGGATTCTTTTCGCCTTTGTCCTTGAGGTTGAAGTAGTGTTTGACACCTGCACTGATCAGCGTCAATGCGCCCAAAACTGCCCAATTCAACGTATTTCCATACGTGCTTGGAAAGTGATTGCTGATCATGATGAACAGCACAGGCAACGTGAAATAGTTGTTGTGCAGCGAACGCAGACCAGCGTGTTTTCCAAGTTCGGGATTGACTTCCTTGCCTTCCTCGGCGGCCTTGACCATGGCTTTTTGGGAGGGAATGATCACGCGCCAAACGTTGCCGGCCATCATCGTTCCGATCACGGCACCTACGTGGATATAGGCTGCACGAGGGCTCAGCCACTGTGAAAGGAAAAATGCGATCAGGGTGAGGTAACCTAGCATCAGGAAGAAAAACACAGGTTTGTTGAGCACCAACGGCGATCGGCAAAGAATGTCGTACACAAACCAGGACGTCACAAGCGTGCCGATGCCGATCGCGATTGCTGTTCCGTTGGAAATATCCGCCACGGTTTTGTCGACCAACAACGAACTCGCATTGAAGTAATAGACGACGAAAAGCAGGCAAATTCCTGAAATCCACGTGATATAGGCTTCCCATTTGAACCAATGCAGGTGGGCGGGGAGCTTTTCGGGGGCTACTTTGTACTTTTCAACATAATAAAAGCCTCCGCCATGGATCGCCCACAGGTTGCCGGCTAGACCTTCCCGAATGCCGGGGCCACGATAAAGGGCATTCTCCAAGAAAATGAAATAGAACGAAGCCCCGATCCAAGCCACGCCGAAAGTCACATGCCCCCACCTGACAATCAGGTTCATCCATTCGTTGACGTGGCCTTCCCAGGGGCTGCCTTTGATTTGGTGATGGATCCAAAATCCGACGATGAAAATTGCCATTCCCACCGTGAATAGCTTGCGCAATAGTTTCAAATTCTCGTAAAGCGATGCCAAACGGGCATGCAAGGGCATTTTTTCAGGTTGACCTTCGACTTTGATCGCTTGCAAATGAATGGATTGCTCCAAAATGTACAGCAAGACGGCAATCAGGGCCCCGGCAGCCAAAAGCGCGATCACCACCAAAGTCAGCAATGAAAACGGCGTTCCCGAGATCGTAGACCCGAAATCAATTCCGGATGTTCCAACGGAATCGGCCTGCGAGATTGCTGGTGCCGTTGCGGCAACAGTCGCAATGGTCGCATTGGAGTCTTTGACAACCAATGAATTGCCCACCGTATCCTGCGCCTTTCCTGCAAAAGCCAAGGCCATCCAAATTCCCAGAAGGGGTATCCATCGCAAGTAGCGTTTCATGGACGTATATTAAGACTTTTTAGCGAATGGAGTTTTGCTAAAAATGGCTTAAAATTCACTGCATCCAGAACAATCACCCCCCATTCCGCACGGCAATCATCTCAGCAGCCACACTCACAGCAATTTCAGCCGGGGTTTTACAATGGGCGACCAATCCAACAGGTGTACGAATCTCCTGGATCTCAGCCTCCAAATAACCATCCCGCCGAAGGTCGGCCAACAACTTGGTGACCTTGGCCTCACTACCCATCATGCCGAAATACTTGAATTTCCGGCCGATCAATGCCCTGATCGCCTGATCGTCGCCACGATAGCCGAAAGTCATGACAATGACATAGGCATTCTCGCTGGGTGCGACATACCTTCCGAGCTCAGGGTATGGCGAGACCACCTTCCGATGCGCGAAAGTATTGGCTTCCATCGTGTTGAGTCCCTGACGGTCGTCATAGTTCACCACGAAAAAGTCGAGCAACGACAAGATCCGGCACATCTCCAAGCCGACATGGCCGGCGCCGATCACATGCGCGATGTCCTTGATCCCCAGGACTTCCGTATATTGCCATGTTTCATCGGAGGATTGCTTGAATCCCGTCGCATGTTCATTTGCATCGTACGCTAGCGTAGAAAATCCTTCATCCGTGATTTGAATGCAGCAACTCCGTCCCTCACGCAGGCAATCAACAATAAACATAATCTCAGGAATCACATCGGCCTTCAAGCGGAGGATCGCCAACTTCTGTTCGCCCGAACAAATCATCCCGCTTTGGTCTCTCGCAGCATCCTTGGAATGAATCTGCCTGCGCACCTCCCATACATCAAAGTCCGCAATCAGGGACGAGCGCATGTATTCCACGAGTTTCTGCTCCATAATGCCGCCGCCGATGCTTCCCTTCATCCCGCCGTCCTTGGCGACGACCATTTTGAATCCGAGCCTGCCGGGGCTACTACCGGTGCTTTCGACGACCACCAACAAGCCGACTTCGCCCGCATTTTGAAGCTGATCGAATACATACTCCCAAAGCACCAATTCCCTCATGGACGCGGAATTTCCAAGTTCCTCGCGCGGATTTTTGCCGCAAGTCCTCGACCGAAACCAAGATCGCCTCATTGGTCATCGGCAATTGGAACTTCGGTTCAAATTCATGTTGACCAACCGCAGAAATGGCATCCTTAATGGCCAACCAAGCCGAAAAAGCCAGCATCAAGGGCGGTTCACCCACAGCTTTGCTGCGCCGAATCGTATTGTAATTGGGAACACCTTGCAGCAAGTTCGTGCGAAAATCTGCAGGGATGTCCTGTACGTTGGGAATCTTGTAGGTATCGGGGGAATGATTCAGCAAATTGCCTTTGTCATCCCATTTGCATTCTTCCGTCGTCATCCAGCCAAGGCCCTGAACATAAGCACCTTCAATTTGACCAATGTCAATGCCGGGATTCAACGAATCGCCCACATCGTGCAACAAGTCTGCTCGGAGAAGCTGAACGTGTCCGGTAAGTGTATCCACCTGCACCTCCGTCACCGCCATGCCGAATGAAAAATAATGGTAGGGTTTCCCTTTGCCAATCGCTCGGTCAAAATGCACACCGGGCGTGCGATAATACCCTGTGGCACTGAGGCTAACTTGCTGAAATACACAAGCTTCACAAAGTTTGGCAAATCCTATTTGGCGACTCGGATGGTGGCGGTCAAATGCAATATTGTTTTCAATCACAATATCCGCGGCAAGACTTTGGCTTTCGTGTGCAGGCAAATCCTGATTGAATATTTTGGCTGCGACCTCCTCCATGCGAAGTTTGATCTGCTCAATGGCATTTTTGACGGCCGCGCCATTCAAGTCCGTCCCTGCAGATGCCGCTGTGGCTGAGGTATTTGGGACTTTGGATGTATTGGTCGCATTGACTTTGATGCGCTCCAAATCCACACCCAATTCCAAGGCTGCAATCTGCCGAATCTTGGTATGCAACCCCTGCCCCATTTCCGTTCCGCCGTGGTTGACCAAAACGGTCCCGTCCTTGTAAATATGCACCAATGCGCCGGCTTGATTCAAAAAGGAAGCAGTAAATGAAATCCCGAATTTCACGGGCGTCAAAGCCAACCCCTTCTTGATGAATTCATTCCGCGAATTCCACTCCGCTATTTCGGAACGCCGCGTGGCATATTCTGAAGACGCAAGCAATTGCTCGCGGAGCAAATAAAGTCGATTGTTTTCCACGACTTGGCCATAGGGCGTAATATTGCGGTCCTCCAGACCATAATAATTCCGCAATCGAATATCGTCAGGGTCACGCTTCAATTGCCGGGCAATGCGGTCCATAATATTTTCGGTCACCGCCATGCCTTGCGGTCCGCCAAATCCACGGAAGGCGGTATTGCTCGGCAGATTCAGCTTCCACGGATGGCCGACGATGGTAATGTCCGGCAAAAAATAGCTGCTGTCACTGTGCATCATGGCCCGTTCCAGAACGGCCATCGTCAGGTCCGTGCTCGAACCGCCATCCGCATTCAGCTCAATTTCAAGGCCTTGAATCCGACCCGTATCGTCAAATCCCACTTCGTAGCGCGCAAGAAACCGGTGGCGTTTCCCGGTCATTTTCTGATCGTCGTCGCGGAAAAGCCTGATTTTGACGGGACGTCTAGTGGCCTGACACAACAATGCTGTCCATATTGCGGTATGGTTGGCTTGCGTTTCCTTACCCCCAAAAGCGCCTCCCATGCGTCGAATTTGCACTTCCACCTCCATCTTGGGGATGTGCAATACCTCGGCAACCAAGGCTTGCGTCTCGGAAGGATGCTGCGTGCTGGAAAACACCTGAATTTCAGCCCCTTCACCGGGAATGCACAAGCAAACCTGAGTTTCCAAATACCAATGCTCCTGTGCACCAATTTCTAATTCGCCGGAGATCCGATTTTTTGCGTTTGCCATTGCTGTTTGGCTGTCTCCTGCAGCAATTTTTCGGCTGGGTTGCACTTTTCGCCGTGGGCGATGGCATCCCGCAATGTGACCACGGCCGGAAGCACTTCATACTGAACCTCAATGAGTTTCGCAGCTGCAAGTGCAGTCTCCTCATTTTCGGCAGCAATCAAAAACATGGCCTGCCCCACAAAAATCACCTCGGATTCGGCCAACACCACCTCGTCATGAATCGCCGGACCCATTTGATTCTCGCCGGGAATGTCTTTGTAACTTAGTACCGCAAACACACCGGGATGGGCCTTGGCCTTCGACAAATCGAATTCCAGCACGCGGGCATGGGCATGTGGACTCGTGTACACGTGCCCATGAAGCAGCCGCGCATGCACGAGCATGTCGTCGATGTAGGTGGCCTCGCCGGTGACATGGTAAGCGCCGCTTTCGTGGGGGACTTTGGTATTTTCGCTCATTGGAATCCGTTTTGGGGATTTTTCTAGTTGTTGTTCAGGCAGGTTGAGGCAACGTGGTATCTGCCCAAAACTTGAGCAAGAGATTTCGGGCCATGATGCGACGGCCTTCCTTCCCCGAACGCGCATCGGAAATAGGCGTGAATTCCGCTTCAACAAGGTCCATGGCAGCCTCGACATTTTCCCGCGTCCAAGTCCGCTCCAACAAAAATTGTTCAGCCTTGGCTGCATGCTTGGTCATGGCGGCCATGCCTCCGTAGATCAATCCGATGGATTTTACCGTGCGTTCTGCGTCCAAATCCAGCCAAAATCCGGAGCTGACGGTACTGATGTCCAAGTCTTTGCGCTTGGAAATCTTGTAGGATTTTACGATTCGCCCCGACGGGGTTGGTGGAACAATGATGGCTGTGATCAACTCATTGGCTTTCAGTGCCGTGGTGCGATAGCCGGTGATAAATTCGGAAACCTTGAGGATGCGCGTTCCCTCAAGGCTTTGCAATTGGACGGAGGCATCGAGGGCCATCAAAACGGGGGGCATGTCCCCGATGGGCGACGCGTTGGCGACATTGCCGCCCAAGCTTGCCTGCTCGCGTATTTGGCGCGAACCGAATACGGCGAGCATGTCATACATGGCCGGGAAGCGGCTTTTGCAAATGCTTTTGACTTTTTCCAGACTCAACGAAGCACCCAATTTGAGTCCATCGGCCGTTTCCTCCGTGCCTCGCAGGGATTCGATGCCCGAAAGATCCAGTACCAGTGGCAGATTCAGTTTCTTTTTTGTGACCATCAACCCTACATCCGTTCCGCCGCAAACGATGAGTGCCTCAGGCCGCTCCTGCCTGATTTTCAGGGCCTCCTCCATTGAGCTGGGCCGGAAATACGTGTTTTCAATCGTGGTTATCTCAACGCTTGGCTGATGAATTTTCACTTCCTTCAATTCCGCTGCCACCATCGGTTCCTTGGCCCAAATCCGGTCTTGGCAATGTCCAGAACAGCTTTTTGCCGCCGCCTCCACAATCGGACGGTAACCGGTACAACGGCAGAGATTCCCCGTCAACGCATCCAAAATCTCCTCGCGGTCAGGAATTTGCGCGGTTTTGTACAATGCAAACAGTGACATGATAAAACCGGGGGTGCAATAACCACACTGACTGCCGTCGCAGTCGACCATCGCCTTTTGTACGGGATGCAGTTCCTCGGAAGTACCCAGATTTTCAACCGAAATCAGGTGCTTTCCATGGATCATCGGCAGAAAAACGAGGCAGGAATCGATCGCCCGGTAGGTCATTTTACCATTTTCATCCGCCTCGGCAATGGCGACGGTGCAGGCGCCACAGTCACCTTCGGCGCAACCTTCCTTGGTGCCCTTGTGGTTGGGAAGACTCCGCAAGTAATTGAGCACGGTCGTAGTAGGCCGCCATTGCGTCTCTTTTCCAAAGTCAATGTCGACCCGCCGGTCATCCATCCAAAACGAAATCTGATTGCTCACTGCTTTCATGCATGGAAAATAGGGAATTTTGAGGCTGTTTTGAAATTGGAAATGAAAATTTGGAGGATCATCTTCGAATCTCTATTTTCCTGAAAATTAAAAGTGGCGATGGAACACGAAAAATGGATGCAGGCTGCGGTCGACTTGTCGATTGCGGGCGTAACGAGCGGCGAAGGTGGCCCGTTTGGGGCGATTGTAGTGAAAGACGGGCAAATTGTCGGTCGGGGAAACAACCGCGTGACGACTACAAACGACCCTACGGCGCATGCTGAGGTCGTAGCCATCCGCGATGCCTGCAAAAATCTGGGGACCTTTCAGTTGATTGGCTGCACCGTGTACACATCCTGCGAACCCTGCCCGATGTGCCTCGGCGCGATCTATTGGGCGCGTCCTGACCGCGTATTTTTTGCCTGTACCAAGGCTGATGCCGCTGCCTCGGGTTTTGACGATCAGTTCATTTACGATGAAATTGAAAAGGAATTCGGCGAGCGCAGAATCCAATTCGAACAGGTCGGACAATCCTTGGCGATCAAGGCTTTCGAGATTTGGGATGCCAAATCAGACAGGATTGACTATTGATTTCGGCACTTGGAGTGGTATTTTCGGGAATCGACGGGATCGTCAGCTGACCGAAAACCCATTCGCCTAATCCTCAAATTTGAAGAAGAAAAAGACCACTGCTGCCCAGTCCCGGCGCACGCCTCTTGCATAGCCCAAAGTGCGGTAACTGCCATCCTGCACCTCGCCATCCTGTTTCACGTAGCCAATCGTGCGGTAGCTGCCGTCCTGAACCTCGCCATCTTCACGAAGGTAGCCGACCGTGCGGTAGCTCCCGTCTTGAATGCTCCCGTCACTGCGAATGTACCCGATGGTGCGGTAGCTGTCGTCCAAAATCGACCCATCCTCACGGATATAACCCTGTGTGCGGTAACTGCCGTCTTGGATCGTCCCGTCGTCCTTGATATAACCGGTGGAACGGTAACTGCCGTCTTGAATGGATTGACCTGACATTTGTAGAAAGCTAAAAACGACGAAAAACGTGAGGAGAATGGCCTTCATTCGACCTTGATTTTGGTAAAAATCGAATTGAAAAACGCTCAATCAAATTTGAAGAAGAAAAAGACGACCGCTGCCCATTCCTTTTTGATTCCGCTTGCGTGCCCGATTGTGCTGTAGCTCGCATTTTGAACGGTTCCATCGTCCTTGATATGGCCAATGGTGCTGTAGCTGCTGTTTTGCACAGTTCCATCGCTTTTTACATGTCCAACGGTCGAATAACTCGCATCCTGAATCGTGCCATCGCTTTTGATATGCCCGATGGTACGGTAGCTCGCATCCTGAATGGTGCCATCGTCCTTGATATGGCCTTTGGTTGAATAGCTCGAATTTTGGATCGTGCCGTCACTTTTGATGTGTCCGGTCGTCGAATAACTGCTGTTGGTAATGCTTTGGCCCTGAACCAAGGCGAAACATAGAACTGCAAGGAGCGTGAAGATGTATTTTTTCATGGTGAATATTGACTGATTCTTTAGGATTTCAGTTGAACGAAGTTAGGGAAAATTTTGAGCAATGATGCTATTCGTTCAAAGCGAACGGATTGGGGGATTTAGTCGGTTTCAGTGTGAGTGCGAGTTTGAGTGAGGAGGGTGAACTGCTAGCAGCTCAATGCCCCACAATCCCCATTTCAAACTTGCAAGTTTCCTTCAAAGCTTCCTCGTCGCCGATGTCGCTCGTCAAGCTTTTGATAATGCCCGTTCCGAGATCATAAGCCCAGCCATGAATGAAAGGCTTGCCTCCTGATTTCCAGGCATTTTGAATGATATTTGTCTTGCCCAAATTGTGAACTTGCTCGATCACGTTGAGCTCCACCATCCTGCGGCCTCTTGCATGTTCGTCCAAATCCTTGAGCTGCTGCCAATAGTAATTTTGCGTATCCTTGATCGTACGCAACCAATTGTCAATCAGGCCATACTGATGGCTTCCCATCGCGGCAAGCACGCCTCCGCAGCCATAATGCCCGCAGACGATGACATGCTGCACTTTCAGGACTTCCACGGCGTACTGCAATACGCTCAGCATGTTCATATCCGTCTGAACGACCAAATTGGCCACGTTGCGGTGCACGAAGATGTCACCGGGATGGGTTTTGGTGATTTCGTTGGGCGGAACGCGGCTGTCGGCACAGCCGATCCACAAAATGCTGGGAGATTGTCCCGCTGCAAGCCGCTCAAAATAGCTAGGATCGAGGGCAAGTTGCTCGGCCACCCATTCGCGGTTGTTGCTGAGCATTTTTTCGATGACGTTGTCCATTTTCGGAATGAGGAATTAGAAATGAAAAATTAGAAATGACGTTCAGCGGAGCTAATTTAGGAATTAGAGAGATGTTATCGCTTGTCTAGGTGGCTCTGAAAACCCTGCTTCGCGACGTTTGAAGGCATCATTAAAAAATCTTTTGATACAACTCCGTCGAGGCAGCGTCGGCCTTTTCGGCAGCTTCCAGCGAATCAGTCAAGGCCTTGTCGTCCGTTTCGGCTTCCAGAATCTCGAAAACATTGGTTTGGATTGTTTTGGCCAACGTGCCCGTGGGCAGGTTGTTGCAGTCCAATCCAAATGGATTTTCGATTTCCTCGGCCATCATTTCGATGCCGATGAAGGCAAAAAAGATCAGCATCATGATCGGCGCAGTCCAAACTCCAAAAGAATGCACCAAGGCAAAGGGCAGCAAAACACCATAAACCGAGATGAATATTTTGATAAACACAGCATACGAAAACGGGATCGGCGTTTTGCGAATGCGTTCGCAGGCACCTAAAATGTCCAACAAATCCTGCGTATGCGGTTTCAAATTCAGATAATCCTCGCCCGTGATACCGCCACCTTTGTAAACGCGGTGGATCAATTGGTGAATCTGCAGCGAAATATGGTTGGGAATATGCGCTTTCCGTTCATATTCAGCGCGATCGGCTTCCGTCAGGAGAATCAATTCATCCATTTTCACGCCTTTTCGGAGGTGCTCCTTGAAGGCAATGCAGAAGTTGGAAATGTGTTTGGCCATCAAATGCCGGCTATGCCGGTCCTCCTTGGGAAAGGTCGTGTGCACGGTCACCGCCAAGTTGCGGCAGGTATTTACCAAGGCTCCCCATTGTTTTCGTCCCTCCCACCATCGGTCGTAGCTATTGTTGGTTCTGAAAACCAGCAAAATACTGAGCACGATCCCCAAAAAGAGAAAATGGAGGCGTCCATGAGTTCGTGGTCGGGAAACGCCAACATCATCAAGGCGGTAACCGCACCCGCATAAACGCCCATGCCAAGTACCATCCGCATGATTTTCACCATCGTCCAGCTTTTGGCAAGGTGCAGGATGTCACCTAGAAAATGTTGGTTGGGTTCGTAGACAATCATTTGAATTGAGAATTGAGAATTGAGAATTAATTGAGAATTAGCAGTAGTCGACGGCGGATTTCTGATTTAAGATTTATGAAGGACGATGGAAAATGTTGCAAACAATGCTATCTCTGTCTCCATTTTCCATTCTCAATTTTCCATTCTCAATTCTCCGCCAGGAATCGGTGAACGTACGAAATCGCCATCGAGCCCTCTCCCACTGCGCTTGCAACGCGGTTCATGGCTCCTGAACGCACATCGCCGGCAGCAAAAATGCCTGGAACGATCGTTTCCAGCAAATAGGGATCCCGTTGAATCTTCCAGCGCTTTTTGTACTCCGAATGCAGCACCAAATCGCGCCCGGTAACCAAAAATTCCTTCTCGTCCTTCAGAAAAGCCTCTCCGAGCCAATCCGTATAAGGCTTTGCGCCGATGAACACAAAAAGTGCATCGCAAACAACCTCCTCATTTACTTCGGATTGTGAACTGTAAAGCGTGATCTTCTCCAAACGGTCGCTGCCCGATCCGCCGACTACTTCGGTAAATGGCAACACGGCAATGTTGGGAGTTCCCGCGATTTGGTCGATCAGATAGGAGCTCATCGTGGCCGTCAGGTCCTTTCCGCGAATGACGATCGTGACCTTTCCAGCAAAATTGCTCAAGTGCATCGCAGCTTGCCCTGCCGAATTCCCCCCTCCGACGATGTACACTTGCTTGTTCCGACAATTGGCAGCCTCCGTGGTGGCCGCGCCATAGTAAACACCAGCTCCTGTAAAATCCTGTATGCCACCGCCTTCGAGCTTGCGGTAGTCCACACCTGTCCCGATGACAATGCTCTTGGTTTTGACCTGCGAGCCATCCTTGAGATGCAAAACCTTGTAGGTTTCCTTCAATTCGATGCGCTCGACGGATTGCGGGGAAAGCAATTCCACCCCAAAACGCGTCGCCTGCGTGATCGCCCTACGCGACAAGTCGCCGCCGCTCAGTCCCGTTGGAAAACCCAAATAGTTCTCAATCCGCGAACTCGTTCCCGCCTGCCCGCCAGGGGCGCGACGCTCGATCAGCAAGGTTTTGAGCCCCTCCGAACCGCCGTAAACGGCTGCGGCAAGCCCAGCAGGACCCGCGCCGATGATGGCGACGTCATACAAATCGCTGCTCGCCTTCGGATTCAAGCCCAATTTCGGAGCCACATCCTCATTTTCGCGGTAGGCGACATAGGTGCCGTCCTCAAAAACAACGACCGGCAATTCCGATTCCTTAAACCCATACAAGGTCTCAAATTCCTCTGCTTTGGGGTTGGTGCGAAAATCGATCCATTCGTAGGGAAAAAGATTGCCCGCCAAAAAGTCCTTGATCGCATGACTTTTGGGTGAAAACTGATAGCCAACCACGCGTATTCCGCGGAATTCGGGTTGGTAACTGCCTTGCCAGCTTTCCAACAGGTCGCTCAACACAGGAAACAGCTTCTCTTCCGGCGGATCCCAAGGCTTGAGCAAATAGTAGTCGAGTTGTACGTCGTTGATAGCACGGATGGCGGCGTCGGTGTCACTGTAAGCGGTGAGCAAGACACGCTTTGCGCTTGGGAAATAAGGCTTTGCCTTTTCCAAAAAGTCCACACCGAGCATTTCGGGCATGCGTTGATCGCTCACGAACATCGCCACGGTCTCTCCTTTTTTCTTGAGGTCGGCAACTGTTTCCAAAGCCTCATTGGCACTTTCCGTGGCCAACACGCGGTATTCCTTGCGGTATTGTGTCTTCAAATCGCGGCTCAATGCCCGCAACACGTTGGGGTCGTCGTCGACAGCAATGATGATGGGAAGCTGACTCATGGGGATTCGATCTTTTTCAGAAATTCAATGGAAAACAAAGCATAAAGGTCGTTTTTCCTGGCTCGGATTGCACCTTTACGTCGCCGCGGTGGCGATTTTTCATGATTTGTTGCACCACATCCAAGCCGAGGCCGGTGCCTTTGCCGATGTCTTTGGTCGTGAAAAACGGATCAAAAATTTTAGCCAGAATCTCGGGCGGAATGCCGGTACCGCTGTCGGAAATGTCGATTTTGACGAAATCTCCATCCTTCCGGGTTTCAATCGTGAGCGTACCACCGTTGGCCTCCATCGCGTCGACGGCATTGTCGATGATGTTGGTAAACACTTGATTCACCTCTCCGGGGAATGCAGGAACCAAGGGCAATTCGGGATCAAATTGCTCATTCACAGCTACTTTATGATTCCGGATTTTGTAACCCAGCATGGTCAATGTACTGCGGATGCCGGCATGCAAATCAGTAGGCTGCTTGTCGTTGCTGCGGTCCATGTGGGTATAATGCTTGACCGAACCAACCAATTCAGAGATGCGTTTGCTGGCATCAGCGATCTCATTGACCATTTTTTCAGTAATCAGGTTGCTCACGATCCAACCAATCACTGCAGGAAGGTTGTGATCTGGCACGACCGCATTCACCTCGTCCAAATCAGCTGTATTAAATTCGAAATCGGCCAAAGTCTCGGCCCATTCGAAGGCATGGTCAAACCCGCGTTCATCCATCCAATCGGCCAAATCATCTTCCAACGCCGTGCGTTGCATCAACGTAAGATTGGATTTTCCGCCGTTTTGGATGCGCCGAAAGATGACATCGTTGACTACATCCACCTCAGCGTCACCGACTTTGATGTTCATCACCTGCTTGAATTTGTCGGGAATGGCTTGCAGGTGATTTTTGAGGGCATTGCTGCTCCGCACCACCGCGGCGGCCGGATTGTTGAGTTCATGGGCGAGGCCCGCACTCAATTTCCCGAGGGAAGCAAGCTTGTCGTTTTGTTGCTGAAACTGCGTAAAAGCACGCACACGACTCGTCATAAAATGCACCAAAGCCTCCGTGAGCGGATGGTGGTTGCAGATCATGTCGCGAAAATGCTCTTTGTGCAAGGCCAAAATCTGCGAATCCACCTTTGCCTCTCCATAGCCCGAGGCTTCCTTCATCCGCGAATACGGCAACAAACCCGTAATCGAGCCTCCTTCGATTTCCATCAGTTCATGGCGTTGGCCATTTTGCAAGGCGTAGATTCGAAAGGCGCCCTCCAACACGATGAGCAACCGATCAGCAGCCATTTTGGGTGCAAAAAGATGCTCGCCTTTTGGAATGATGGACAACTCCGAATTGTCAACCAGCCATTGCAGGTCGGAAATCGGCACTTCTTTCAATTCAGCAATTCCCTGGACGATTGCCAAGGCTGATTCTTTGGTCATTGCGTGACGCTTTAGTTGATTCTTTTCCTTCTTGGGCAGCTTGCTGCACAACCAATTTTGGAACTAAAGATCGGAGAAAAATGTTTTCCTTCACAACGAACTTACCGCGTGACACTTGCGGGAAGACCTGCGCCCCAACAATTAGATCCTCGCCTGATACTTGTGCAATTCGCTGTAGCGGCCACCGAGGGCGAGCAGGGTTTCGTGGTTGCCTTGCTCGGCGATGCGGCCGTTTTCGATCACGAGAATTTGATCGGCTTGGCGAATCGTACTCAAACGGTGGGCAATGACGAAGGTCGTGCGGCCTTGCATCAATTCGGCGAGGCTTTTTTGGATCATCGCCTCGCTTTCGTTGTCAAGATTGCTTGTGGCTTCGTCGAGAATGATGACCCTTGGATCGGCCAAAATCGCCCTAGCGATCGCAATGCGCTGCCGTTGACCACCGCTGAGCTTGACGCCACGCTCGCCGATCACAGTGTCCAAGCCCAGCTCAAAGCGCTCGGTGAATTCAGTTACATAAGCTGCCTTGGCGGCGGCCAAGATTTGCTCTTCAGATGCATTCGGTCTCGGAAAAAGGATATTTTCGCGAATGGTGCCTTCGAAGAGAAAATCATCCTGCAAAACCACGCCCAAATGCTGTCGATAGCTTCCCAAACGCACTTTGCTCAGGTCTTGGCCATCCAACGTGACTTTTCCGGATTGTGGCGTCAAAAAGGTGGCGGCCAAGCCTGCAATGGTCGATTTTCCCGAACCAGAGGTTCCGACCAAGGCCGTCACGCTGCCAGCAGGTGCCTCAAAACTGATGTCGTGGACGACTTCCTTGCCTTCTTCGTAGGCAAACGACACATGGTCAAAGCGAATGTCGCCTTTGAAAGTTCCTAACTCGACGGTCCTGCTTGCAGGATCGTCTTCCGGTTGCATTTCCATGATCTCCTGCGTGCGGTCCAATCCCGCAAATGCCTCTGTCAATTGGCTGCCGATGTTGCTCATTTGCACAATTGGCGCGATCAAAAAGCCGAGAAAGATGGTGAAGGCAAGAAAATCCCCGGTCGTCATCAGCGGTTGGCCTGCTGCATCGGTATGAATCATCAGCCAAGCGCCGATTCCCATGATTCCCACCGAAGCGAGTCCCAAAAGAAAGGTACTGCTACTGGTAATCAAGGATGTAGCCGTTAGACTTTCCTTGACATTGTTAAACAACCGATCCACACCCCGTTCGAAGGATTTTGCTTCTTGCCCTTCGGCATTAAAGCCCTTGATCACCCGTACGCCGTTCAATGTTTCGGTCAATCGGCCGGTAACTTCGGCATTGATCACGCCGCGAGTTTTGAAAATGGGCCTTATTTTCCCGAAAGCGCGCATGGCAATCACCGCAAAAATGGCCACCGGAACCAACACCATCAAGGTCATCCAAGGATTGATGTTGATCAGGAACACGAGGGAAACAATCGCCGTGAGTGTACCACCGATCAGTTGCACCAAACCGGTTCCCACGAGGTTGCGCACCCCTTCGACATCACTCATGATCCGGGAAACCAAAGCCCCCGACTTGGTATTGTCAAAGTAGCTGATGGGAAGCGATAGAATATGTCTTTGGACTTTGGATCGCAACTGCGAAATCAGGCGTTGGGCTTCAACGCTCAACAATTTGGTAAGCAAGAAGGATGTGACGGCTTGCACAAGCAAGGAAACAACAACGGCAATCAACAGATACGTGAGTAGATCCAGATTTTTCTTGTCGACGACGTCATCCATCAGAACTTTGCTCGACCAAGGCAAAACGAGCCCCGCCGCGCGGCTGATCACAATGAGAATCAGACCGATACCGATGATGCCGCGACGCGGCCAAATAAATTCCTTGAACGCCTCGCGGAGGCCGACTTTGCTTTTCTTCTTTGCTTTTGACTGATCCATGTGGGAGGATGAAATTGATTTAGAATGGAAGATGAACCGCCAAACGTTGGGATTGTTTGGTAAGGGGAATCAAAATTGAGGAGGATTCGCATCGACCGGACCCCGCAATTCATTCAGCGCAAGCTATTGGAAACGGAGGCACTTTAAAAGACTTGGCACCACATTGTGGGATGGTTATTGCGCCTGTCCTTGATTCCTTCTTTCGATGAACATATTCACGCCGATGACAACCAGCATATTGGTAAGCGCAAACAGGCCTGAAAGTACCAATCCGAAGACGAAAATGGTAAAGAAGATGTACATCATGACCGCACCAACACCTGCCGCAACGCCATTTCCTGAGGCCCAATCCCAAATGTAACCCCCTGTTCCCCAAAGCAATTCCAGAATCCAACTGAACAAAATAGGGCCTACTATGGCGAGGATGATCCCGAAAATCGCCATCGTCAAAAAGGCCCCCAAAAGGAATTTGAAAAAGGCACGCCAATAGGTTGGCTTCGGAAAAACCAATGCGACCAGCAATGAAGCCACGGTACACAAGACAGGAATGGTGATCCAATACCAAGAATCGCTTTGCGACCCTTCAGGCTCAATCTTGCTTAAAATGGTGATCCCCATCGAGAGGAATGCCAAAAATAGCATCGATTCCAAAACGGACCGACCGACAGTTTTTACAGATATCGCCATGAATCAAATTAACAACATGAATCCATGGCGACCAAATTCGATGCGAATTGATTGCCCAGAAACCGTTTTCACCAATACTCAACCCTTTTTCCAGGTATCGCGGAGATTAACGGTCAAGTTGAACACCTTCTTTGCATCGGTGCTGTCCTGATCGCAAATGAAATAGCCCTTGCGCATGAATTGGAAGCGGTCACCAGCGTTGGCGACGCCCAGACAAGGTTCGGCTTTTGCATTCTCGATCACCTGCAACGAATTGGGATTGATGAATTCCACGAAGTCGCGGTCCTCGGCAGTGGATTGACCATCAGGATCTTCCACGGAGAACAAACGGTCGTACAAGCGCACTTCAGCGTCCACGGAATCTGTTGCACTTACCCAGTGAATGGTTCCTTTGACCTTTTTACCGCTTGTATCACGTCCACTTCGCGAAGTCGGATCGATGCTGCAATGGATTTCGGTCACATGGCCATCTGCGTCCTTCACAAAGTCCTCACATTTGATGATGTAGGCACCTTTGAGGCGTACTTCCAAGCCCGGTCCGAGCCTGAAAAAGCCCTTGGGCGGATTCTCTTCGAAGTCGTCGCGCTCAATCCACAATTCCTTTCCAAACGGCACCAAACGTTCGCCGGTGGATGGATCCTCGGGATTGTTTTCGATTTCCATCATTTCCGTTTGGCCAACTTCCCAATTGGTAATCACCAATTTGAGCGGATCCAAGACGACCATAGCGCGAGTGGCGATTTTGTTCAGGTCTTCGCGAATCAAGAATTCGAGGAGGGAATAATCGGTGACCGACTTGACCTTCGTGACGCCGACGCGCTCGGCGAGGTTGCGCAGGGAAGCGGGCGTGTAGCCACGGCGGCGCAGACCGCAGATCGTCGGCATGCGTGGATCGTCCCAATCGCTGACGTAGCCTTCGGTGACCAAACGCAACAACCGGCGCTTGCTCATCACGACGTAGGTCAGGTTCAAGCGTGAAAATTCGATCTGACGGGAAGGAAAAATCCCCAATTGCTCGATGTACCATTCATACAGCGGGCGGTGGACTTCAAATTCGAGGGTGCAGATCGAATGCGTGACTTTTTCGAGCGAATCGCTTTGACCGTGCGCGAAGTCATAGGTCGGATAGATGACCCACTGGTCGCCGGTGCGGTGGTGATGCTTTTTGAGAATGCGGTACATGACCGGATCGCGCATCTGCATATTGGGCGAAGTCATATCGACTTTGGCACGCAAAACGTAGGTTCCCTCGTCAAATTCGCCATTTTTCATGCGCTCGAAGAGGTCGAGGTTACGCTCCACACTGCTGTTGCGGTGGGCGCTTTCCTCGCCCGGACGTGAAGGCACGCCGCGCTGACGGCTCATCTCCTCCTGCGGGGTATCGTCGACGTATGCCTTTCCTTGCTTGATCAATTCGACGGCCCAGTCGTAGAGCTGCGGGAAATAATCGGAGCAATAGTATTCAGCATCCCACTGAAAACCAAGCCATTGAATATCTTCCTTGATGCCGTCGACGTAGCGGGTCTCTTCCTTGGTCGGGTTGGTATCGTCAAAACGCAGGTTGCATTTGCCGCCATATTCCTTGGCAAGTCCAAAATCCAAGCAGATTGCCTTGGCGTGACCGATGTGCAAATACCCATTCGGCTCAGGCGGAAACCGCGTCTGAATGCTCAAATGCTTGCCCGACTTCAAATCTTCGGCAACAATCTCCTCGATAAAGTTGCCCGGGGAGGATGAATTTTCAACTGGATGGCTCATGGCGCAAAGTTAAGTGAATAGTGAAAAGGGAAAAGTGAAAAGTCTGTGCTTTCACTTAGCAGTTAGAAATTAGCGGTTAGCAGTTTTGCAATTTGGAATTAGCTCGCTGATCCCTACAGGTTTACTAACGTGATTGCTCTCATGTGTAAACATTCAAAGACTCAGTTTGCTTTTCAAGGTCTTGTGATGTTGTGCTATGCAGTTGTTCTCAGTTATCCTTGAGCTTGGCGGGGCCCCTCTGGGGGACGTGATGCTTCGCAATTGACTTCGTCGATTGCTTCGCAGTTCTCCATTCTCCATTCTCAATTAGCTTCGCTGAACCCTTCGGGTTTCTCAATTCCCTTCACCTTGAATCCCCATCCAAAATCGTGGACTTCGCAGTCAATGGTGACGGGCTTGCCAGGTTCAGGCGCTGGCGTGAGCGGATAAAATGCTTGTCCCCAGTGTTCAAATTCGCCGCCGGGGCCGCTGCTGCGGAGGGTATCTGCATCCAGTTCCAGTTCAAACCACATCAAAATGCCATCGATATTTTTGTTTTCGACGTTTTCAAAGCGGATGGAAAATCGCTCGGGTTCTTCTTCTGAAATGGCCTTTCCGGGGCGCAAGAAGTCAAAAACGCGCAGGGGCAAAATCTCGGAAACGCCATAATCGTGGTCTGAACGCAAGTACATGGTCTTGCGTCCACCTGCTTGACGGAATTTGTCAAATTCGCGGAGATCAAATCCTTCCACATTTTCAAGGCCGGGATCATAGTAGCTTTCGGGCAATTCGATCAATTGCACCATCACGGTCGCACCTGCTGGAATGACGCGGGTATCTTCGTGCGCCAAACTCCGCAAGGCTGCCCGGATACTGGGCAACATGCCTTCGCCCAGCAGAGAAACATCCAAAATTTCCGACACGATGACATCGACGCGTTCGGCAACTTCTTTGCCCAATTTCAGCAAGCGGGAGTCAAGTGCATGCACTTTGACCTTGTCGGCATAACCGTTTTTGAGGATGATCGCCTTGGCGACCTCGGCGATGGCCGGCTCTCGCTCGCAAGCAATCACCTCCGAGGCACCTGCGCGTATGGCCATCATCGCGAGCAGGCCCGAACCCGTTCCGATATCCAGAACGGTGTCGCCGGGTTGCATCAAACTGCGCAAGACCTTGTCGTAGGCGCGGTTGCGCCCTTCATCTGCCAACATCGAAAAATGCCATGCAGGCACTTGATCGGCCAAAAGCAACTGCAAGTTGCGCGCGGCTCCGCTGTGACCCGGCTGAATCAGCAAGGCGCGCTCAAATGCCAAGCGTGCATCGTCGATGCGCCGCATGTCGCGCAGCGTATTGCCTTTTTGGATCCATCGATCTACGAGTGTGGGATCGATTTCAAGGGCCTTTTCGATCGCCGCAAGCGCTTCTTCAAAACGACCTACGTCAGACAAAAATTTACCTTTGAGCGTCCATAAAAGGGCCGCATCCGGCAAGATTTCCAATCCCAGATTGAGTTGCCGCCAAGCTGCCGGCCAATCTCCCAATTCTGACAGCAATGCTGCGAGGTTGTGATTTGCACCGACATGCGCGGGGTTCACGGAAAGTGCTTTTTCAAACGAAGAAAGGGCCTCAATCGGGCGGTCTGTCTTCGCGAGCACATTTCCGAGGTTAAAATGGCCCTGGAAAAGCTCAGGATTCAGCGCTGTGGCGCGTTTGAACTTCTTTTCGGCCATTGCAAACTCACCGCGATCAAAGAAGATATTCCCCAAATTGTAATGGGCGAGGGCATTCTTTTCGTCGAGATGGAGCACCTGCTGATAAGCTTGTATCGCCTGTTCCTGCTCGCCGATTGCCAACAAGGTAGAGGCGCGATTGATCACCGCATCCAAATTAATGGGGTTGACAATCAATGCTTTATCGACATACTTCAAGGCTTGATCAAAATTCCCCTTGGTGTATTGTATGGCGGCCATGTTGGTCAGGACAGCATCCGCCAAGGGTACATCCTTTAAAATTTGGCCATAAAGTAGTTCGGCTTCCGCAAGTCGGCCGGCTTTGTGGGCAGCGACGGCCTTTGCGTAGCGTTGTTCCAATTCCTTCGTATTCATAGAGATTCAGCGGGTGGGCGGCGAAGTTACGGAAATTTTGGTGGCAGCAGACTAGCCTGATGGATTCAGGGGGCAAATGCTCCGTGGCGGTGTGGAAATGAAGCGCTTGCTGCCACAAAATTCAGGGTTTACATGAAAACAAATCATTGCATTTCCATGCCTGAAGCCTTTTACCTCCCCCATTTGAAGGAAAAAATCTAACTTGTATCCGAACACAAAAATGATTGCGATGAAGCGTTTGACGCATGTTATTGTTGCTATTCTGATGCTTTTGACGGTGGTTTTACCGTTGAAATCGGCCGCACAATGGATCACCCACGGACCAATTATTGGGGCTGTCGGCCCTGACAGTGCATCCGTTTACATCCGAAGTACGTTCGCGATGAGCTTCGATTTGGAATATTCCACCGATCCCCAATTTGGGAGTGGCGTATCAACGTTGAGTTCGGCGACGAGCCCCAATCTCGACAATTCGAAGATTGTTTCACTTCAAGGATTGGTGCCTTCGACGCGTTATTACCTCCGGTTCAAATTCTCAGGGCAAATCGATTCAACGCAAGGCAGCTTCAAAACCTTTCCCGTTTCCGGTCAAGCAGGCCACTACGTGCTGACGGCAGGTTCCTGTCAAGAAACCGCCGATATGGACGTATTTCTCGAAATTCCACGACACGACCCCGATCTTTTCATCCACCTCGGCGACTGGACCTATCCGAGTTATCAATTGCCGAGCAACTATCCCGAGGATTGGAGCATGGTAGAATTGAGTTACCGCAAGCGTTACGAGGAAATCAATATGCGCGAGATGTTGCGGGACTTGCCCGTGGACTATGTCTATGACGACGACGACTTCACCGAGGGGGGCAGCACCCGCAATTATTACAACGACATCCTGGATTCGACAGTGGGCCTCCTCACCTATCACCGCATTGTGGAAACCTATGTGCCCGACTCCGTGCGCCGAAATGTGATTAAAGGCTATCAGCAGTTTTTTCCGCATTATGGCCTCGTGGACACCAGCGAAGGGATTTTTCACAAGTTCACTTTGGGAAATGCAGAAGTGTTTTTCCTGGACACGCGCAGTACGGCGAGCCCCCTCAGCAGTACCTTGAAACTGGATACCCAATCCGGCCAATATTCCTTTGATCCGGGGCCGGACAATACCCTTCTACGGCAAATCCAGATGAATTGGTTGCTCGATGGACTCCGCAACAGCACAGCAGATTGGAAGGTGATTTGCATTGGCAATGTGTTCAACAAGAGTGAAAAACGCTACATCGACTTTGGATTGCAGAGTCAATTGGTGAATGTACCCGGGGTCGGATCGGGATTCAGTTTTGCGACGGCTTTCAGCAACAATTGGTCGGGTTTTCCAACGGATCAGAACCGGTTACTCAATTTCATCGACAGTCTGGGATTGAAGGACATTTTCATTTTGAGTGGCCAATCGCATAACAATGTGGTCGACGATGGAACCAATGCCGGCTTGCCGGAATTGAATGCCAGCGGATTGAGTGTCGCGGACCGCAGCCTTTCCCAGCAAATGCAATTGCTTTCCTTGTTTGGGTTGCCGGCATTGACCGATTCCCTGTGGAATGGCGGCGGAAACGGACTCAATGGTGGGAGCTTGAACAATGGCTTTGGCAAGGTCGAGATCTTTGGACGCGATTCCTGCCGGTTAAGCGCTGTCGACAAAGTCGGCGACGTGATGGGAAGTGTTTTGTTGTTGCATTCTTCCTTACTGAGCGCAGCAAACAATGCTGAGCCCGTCCTGGAATGGCAAGTCTCTCCAATCCCGAGCAATGATCAAATCACGATTCGCCTCGGCAACCCACCTTTTGTGGCGGATTTCCAGCTTGTGAATGAATTTGGTGCCGTGGTGAGATCAGGTAGAATGGTTGGGGGTGAATATGTGATGTCGATCGATCGGCTACCTGCGGGCGTGTATGCCTTACGCATCGTGCAAGGCGCACGGTCGGATGTGCGAAGGGTCGTGATTGCGCGCTAATCCGCAGATTACCAACCTATTCAACAATAATGGAACGCACCCAATGGCCTCCATTTATCTCAAAATCCAAGTAATACGTTCCTGGTACAGACTGTGGAAGTGTGATTTGGCCTTTTGAAGGTATTCCCTGTTTTTCGGTGATCAGCGTCCCTTTTGAATCCAGCATCCGTAGGTGGATGCTTGCCGATGGTGCTTGTTCAAATTCCCATCGAAGGATACCATGATTGGGGTTAGGAAAAACCTTGAGCCCTGCATTCCATGCGCTTGAGTTCGAAACGGGCACCACAAACAACGAATCAGAGGTCAGTCGATGGTGGAAAATGCTGTCGACCTGAACGGAAACCTTGTAGTTTCCTGGAGCTGTGACCCAAAGCGTATCTGATTGGCCTCCTAGCGCTGTGGAAACGGTATCTCCATCACGGTACCATTGCCAGGCATAGCCACCCGTCGTCCAAAGCTGCTGCCCATTTTGCTGCAATTGAGGTCTTGGCATCGCCATCACGCGCAGAATTTCGTTTGCCAATATTCGGTGCGTCGCCGAATCAGGATGGATCCCGTCGGGAAAGCCTGACGAAAGGTTTGCGGTAAAGCGTTGCAGGTCAATCTGATCCAAGCAATATTGGCGTGCATGTGCCTCGATTTTTGGCACGATCGAATCGGTCAACACCTGTGGATCAATCCCGAATAATCCGCTGAATGCCGTTGTGGGTAGCCCGATCCAGCAATGGGGATTGGAAGACAACGTATCGACAGCCCGCCACAAAGAATCATAATCTGCAGAAAATCGACTGCTGTAGGTTCCCCAAATTCCTGCCTTCGAATCGTTGATTCCCAGCAGAATCAATACCTCCTCAGGTCCAAAAAGCAACAAATGCCGGAATGGGTCGCTGAGGTGGTAGGGATTACCTGCCGCTCGAATCACAGCCGTACCCGAAGCTCCAAAATTCCCGACAAGGGTCCCGATTCCCAATGAATCTTGGATTACCGTCGTGAAACTCTCCCGCGGAGGATCTGAAAGCCCGTAGCCAAATGTAATGCTGTTCCCGACGAATGCCACCCGACGACCCGTGGGTGATGTGCAAGCCGAGTCACAAAATCCGAAGCAAACCATCGGCAAAAGGGTATCGTTCAATGGAACGGTCAGCAACCGATAGGTATTGAAAGCGCATTCGCCCCAAACGCCTTCCGTTTCCTGCCAAGTGTTGCCATTCACGAATTTGTACATGATCTCCGAACCTGTAGCCAAGTTGATCGATACAGCGTATTGCCCCACTCCTACCGCCGTCATCGCCGTGGCCGCCGGATCAAACCCGTTCAATGTTCCCAAAACATGAATGCCATTCGGAGAAAGATTGGGTTCATGGCTAAGATCGACTTGGAATGTCACCACAGTTGCCTTTCCTGTCTGGAAACCCAATGCCCAGAAGGCGATCAACACCCAAAAGCAAAGCATCAACCGTGGCTGAATCGTATTCATTCCCTCAAAATAGACGAAATTATTTCAGAAATGGCGAATCCAACCTCTCACGACCACGTTTGACGCTTCCGACCTGCGCTTTTCAATCAACCAGATCTATCTGCAATCTCCTGCGAGACGTTTATAGGCCCCCTGTCGAATTGGTAAAAAAGAAGATTGGCAGCCAGCCATTCCCAAGGGAACAACCGACTGCCAATTCTCCATTTTCAATTATCAACTTTACATTGACAGATGATTACCTGTTCAGCACCAACTTCTTGGTCATCACCGTGCCGTTGCTTGTAACAAGCTTGGCAAAGTAGATACCTTGAGCGACGCTTGAAGGCTTCCATTCGACTTCATAGCTGCGGTTGGCTTCTGCCAAACCGTCAAACAGAACTGCAACTTCCTCGCCCGTCATGCTGTAGACACGCAGTTCGGCAGCGCCATCCTGTGGAAGGCTGAAGCGCACCGTTGTCATGCTGCTGAATGGGTTAGGGAAGGCTGCCAATTCAGCCTCGCCACCGTCTTGAGCGGCAGCTGCGCTGCTTGGCTCATTGGTTTTGAGGTTGGTACATGGCGATACCGCGCCGCAAGCGCCGAGGTAGTCAGCCGTGTGTCCAGGGATGTGCTGACCAACTGCATTGACAGCGACACAGATCGTCTGCGGATTGCCACCGTTTCCGGGAGGCGTGTGGCAGATGGTGATCTTCTGCAGGTTGTTTCCGCAGCGGATGTCAGTGGCGTTCACCACCATGCAATCGGTGTAGGTACAGCCGTTGGCATCGGTCACCGTGTAGCAGTAAGTGGTGGTCACCGATGGGCAAACCGTCACCGTTGAGCTGTTGCTCACCAATGTTCCGGTCGACGAACCGATGTTCCAGCTTACGACATAAGGTGCAACACCGCCAGTTTGTGTTCCCACGAGGGTTGCACAGTTGTTGGTGGTGTAACCGAAGAGCACGCACTGATCAGGACCTGCATCCGACACCACAGGCGCAGGCTGCGTCAGGGTGAATGTGCTGGTCGTGCTGCAGCCGTTGGCATCGGTCACGGTCACAGTGTAGGTACCTGCGGACAAGCCGCTGACATCTTCTGTGGTTGCGCCGTTGCTCCATGCAAAGTTGTAGGCCAGGCAGCTTGCGCCACCGGTGACGGTCAGATTGATCGAACCGTTGCTTTCGCCGAAGCACCTGATGTTGTAGCCACCCACGTAGGTTGCCGCAACGCCGCTGCTTTGCAACAATGTAGGCTCGGTCAGCGTGAAGCTGCTCGACGTGCTGCATCCGTTGGCATCGGTGATCGTCACAGAATAAGTACCGGCGGTCAAGCCAGATACGTCTTCGGTGGTTGCACCGTTGCTCCAGTTGTAGGTGTAAGCCACGCAGCTTGCGCCGCCGGTTACCGTCAAGTTGATGCTGCCATCAGCTGCACCATTGCAGCTCACGTTGGTTCCGCAAGCATAAGTTGCTGCGACGCCAGCGCTAGCCAAAACTGCAGGCTCGGTCAGCGTGAAGCTGCTCGAAGTGCTGCATCCGTTGGCGTCGGTGATCGTCACAGAATAGGTTCCGGCAGTCAAGCCAGAAACGTCTTCGGTGGTTGCACCATTGCTCCAGTTGTAGGTGTAAGCCACGCAGCTTGCGCCGCCTGTCACTGTCAAGTTGATGCTTCCGTCAGATGCACCGTTGCAGCTTACGTTCGTGCCGCAGACATAAGTCGCAGCCACACCGCTGCTTGCCAACAAGGCAGGCTCGGTCAAGGTGAACGTGCTCACAGTCGAGCAACCATTGGCGTCGGTGGTGGTCACAGAATAGGTACCGGCGGTCAAGCCAGACACGTCTTCGGTGGTTGCACCGTTGCTCCAGTTGTAGGTGTAAGCCACGCAGCTTGCGCCGCCTGTCACTGTCAAGTTGATGCTTCCGTCAGATGCACCGTTGCAGCTTACGTTCGTGCCGCAGACATAAGTCGCAGCCACACCGCTGCTTGCCAACAAGGCAGGCTCGGTCAAGGTGAACGTGCTCACAGTCGAGCAACCATTGGCGTCGGTGGTAGTCACAGAATAGGTACCGGCGGTCAAGCCAGACACGTCTTCGGTGGTTGCACCGTTGCTCCAGTTGTAGGTGTAAGCCACGCAGCTTGCGCCGCCTGTCACTGTCAAGTTGATGCTTCCGTCATATGCACCATTGCAGCTTACGTTCGTGCCGCAGACATAAGTCGCAGCCACACCGCTGCTTGCCAACAAGGCAGGCTCGGTCAAGGTGAACGTGCTCACAGTCGAGCAGCCGTTGGCGTCGGTGGTAGTCACAGAATAGGTACCGGCGGTCAAGCCAGACACGTCTTCGGTGGTTGCACCGTTGCTCCAGAGATAGGTGTAGGTCAAGCAGCTTGCACCGCCCGTCACTGTCAAGTTGATGCTGCCGTCGCTTGCGCCGTTGCAAGAAACATTCGTTCCGCAAGTGTAGGTCGCAGCGACACCGCTGCTCACCAACAATGCAGGCTCCATCAATTCGTCGGAGGCAAATGCCTGACATCCGTTGGCGTCGGTTACCGTCACCGCAACTGCGATGGCAGACAATCCGCTGATTGTCGAAGTGGTACCCAACGTGTTCCAAACATAGGTGTAAGGACCGCATCCGCCAGCCACGCTCACTGTTGCACTACCGTCGTTGGAGCCGTTGCAGCTCACGTTGTAGCCACAAGCGTATGTACCCAAGGCGATATTAGCGGTGAGCAAAGCAGGCTCGGTCAAGGTGATCGTGCTGCTTGTCGTACAACCGTTGCGGTCGGTTGCGGTCACAGAATAGGTACCTGCGGCCAAGCCGCTGATGTCTTCCGTGGTCGCGCCGTTGCTCCAGTTGTAGATGTAAGGAGCCGTTCCGCCGGTTACCGTGTAGTCGATGCTGCCGTCGGTTGCACCGTTGCAGCTCACATTGTAGCCGCAGCTGCGTACCAAGGCGCTGATCGCGTCGGTCATCAACGGTGGCTCGGTCAATGTGATCGACTGTACGTTTGAACAGCCATTGGCATCGGTCACCGTCACGCTGTAAGTTCCAGCCGTCAAGCCGCTGACCAATTGCGTCGATGCACCGTTGCTCCAAGCGTAGTTGTAAGCAGGCGTTCCGCCGCTCACATTCGCGAAGATCATACCGTCAGATGCACCGTTGCAGGAGATGTTCCAGCCGCCTTGGTAGACTTGTGGGATCAACGTGTTGGCCAACAGGGCAGGCTCGGTCAATGTGATGCTCGACGTGGTCACGCAGCCATTGGCATCGGTGATCGTCACGCTGTAGGTTCCGGCACCGATGTTGGACAAGTCCTCGGTCGTGGCACCGTTGCTCCAGAGATAGGTATAAGCCAAGCAGCTTGCGCCGCCGCCAACCGTCAAGTCGATGCTGCCGTCAGCTGCTCCGTTGCAGCTCACGTTCCAGCCGCCCTGATAGGTCGGGCTCGTTGTGGCGCTCGTCAACAAGGCAGGCTCGGTGAGTGTCACCGACGCAGTTGTCGTCGTTCCGTTCAAGTCCGTCACCGTCACCGAATGTGTGCCTGCACCCAATCCTGTTGCGGTTGCGGTCGTCTGACCGTTGCTCCAGAGATAGGTGTAACCCAAGCATCCACCAGTCGTGGCGACCGTTGCGCTGCCGTTCGTTGCACCGTTGCAAGTCACGTTGTAACCGCAAGCAAACGTTGGGCTGCTCGTGGTAGCGACCAACGGATCGTTGGTCACCGTCACGGTCGCTGCGCAAGTGCTGCTGTTGCCGTTCACGTCCGTCACCGTCAAGGTCACGTTGTTCACGCCCAAGTCATCGCATGTGAAAGTGTTCGGATTCAGCGTGGTGCTTGCGATACCGCAAGCGTCAGAGCTGCCGTTGTTGATGCTGCTTGCTGCAACCGTTTGGCTACCGCTGCTTGCCAAGTTGATCGTCACGCTCTGGCAAAGCGCCACAGGGGCGACGTTGTCCTGAACAGTCACGCTAGCCGAGCAAGTGCTGCTGTTGCCGTTGACGTCGGTCACGGTCAACACCACGTTGTTTCCACCCGTGAAGCTATGGCCTCCGAGGTTGGCGCTGTTGTCGACTGCAAAGCCGGTCCACTCAGATACCAAACTTGGGAAACCAATTGCATTCGCTGTATTACCAGCCGAGATGCCTGCATTCCTTACCAACGTACGGTCAACAGTGCTCAGGCCTCCACCCGTCCAAGCAGTACCTGGATCTTGACCAATGCGGCCGATGATATCGATTGCAGTCGTGCCATTGCGCAACTCGATCGCATCATTTCCATTGTAGAAGCTAGAAGCACTCAACAAGTCTGCCTGCGAAGTGAATGCACCGCCTGCAAGGCTGCTGCATACGACAAAGACATCACCATTGGCAACAGTACCGCTCAAGTTGATCACGGTACCAGCCGACGTACTACCATTGAAGTAGTAACGGAGCGAGTATCCGGAGAGATTCACCGCAGCGCCAGTGCCATTGAAGATTTCAATACACTTGTTGTTGCTTGAGCCCTCGATGTACTCGGAGATAAACAAGCTCGCAGCAGGTGTACCATTGACGTTTGCGCAAGTGAATGCAGTTGGGCTCAAAGAGGTGCTTGCGATTCCGCAGGCATCGGTCGAACCATTGTTGACAGCAGCAGCGTTGGTCGAACCATTACCGGTATTGTCCAATTGAACGGTCACGTTCTGGCAGAGTGCAACAGGTGCAATCAAATCCTGAACCGTTACAATTGCCGAACAGGTGGCGGTATTACCTCCGATGTCTGTCACTGTGAGGATCACGGTATTGCCGGAACCGACATTGGCGCAACCGAAGCTGCTGTTGTTCAGGCTCAAACCAGTAATCGTACAGTTGTCAGTAGAACCGTTGTTGACAGCAGCAGCGGTGGTCGAACCCACGCCCGCGGCATTCAATTGCACGGTTACAGACTGGCAAAGGGCCACAGGAGCCACAATGTCATTGTCTGTAATGGTCACCGCGTTGCTTGCAGCTGTGCAACCGTTGGCATCTGTAACCTGCACCGAATAGGTACCTGCACCGATGTTATTGGCAGTTACACCAGTCTGACCGCCAGGGGTCCAGAGGTAGCTGTAAGAAGGCGTGCCACCCGTAGCAAGTGCCGAGGCACTACCGTTGGTGTAGCCAGGGCAAGTTGCATTGACACCTGAAGCAGTGACAGATGGATTGGCAAAAACCGTCACAGCAACCGGACCAGCCGTAGCTGTACATCCATTTGCAGAAGTAACGGTTACACTGTAATTCCCTGCCGTGGCCACCGTGATGCTTTGCGTTGTTTCGCCCGTGCTCCAGAGATAACCTGCAGCCTGCGTTGCAACGAGGGTCACACTTCCGCCGTTGCAGAAGCTTGTGTTACCAACGTTGGTGATCGTAGCCGTGTTGGTCAATCCGCCAAGGATGATGTCATCAATGCGGTATTGTGTTGTTCCCAGATTGGTAAAGCGAATCCGGAGATTTGCTGCCGAAGGGAAACCGACTGCCGTCATTGTGGACCAAACTGCGGTACCGGTACCCGTTGGAAGCAGCGAATGGAAAATCGTATTGTACGTGATCCCGTCCGTGCTCGCCTGAATCAAAAAGTCGCTACCATTGGATGCGGTAGTGCTTTTGAAGATACCAAAGGCCATACCCATTGTCGAGAAGGAAGAGGTATTGATTCCTGAAATCTCGAATGTGCGGCCTGCGCCGGTGAAAAATACGTTGGCACCGCCAGAGGCTCCACCGTAGCCTACGCTAGGTAGCGTATTGCGGACGTCAGCTGTACCCGTCATGGTATAACCATCATTGTCAAAGCCGTTGGCAGCTTCATGCGTTGGAATCAGTGTGGTTGCCGTCACATTTCCAATGCGCTCAGCAAATACTTGGCTGTTTCCACTGAAGGTATTGACCGTGATCGTGAATGAACAGACTGCTGTGTTGCCGCTTGCATCCGTAGCAGTGTAGCTCACCGTGTTGGCTCCCAATGGGAAAGCAGCACCGGATGACAGTCCGCCAGTCTGTGCAACACTCACGCCAGGACAGTTGTCCGTAGCCGTAGCTGCACTGTAGGTAACGACTGCAGTGGAAGTACCTGCGACTGAGCAAACCGTTTGGTTCGCAGGGCAAGTAATCACAGGAACCTGATTATCAGTCACCGTCACTGTAAAGGAACAGGTTGCAGAGTTGCCGCTGCCATCTACTGCCCTGAACGTGTTGGTGGTCACGCCGACTGGGAAGGTGCTGCCAGAAGCAGATCCGCCGATCAACGATACAGAAACACCTGCACAATTGTCAGTTGCAGTTGCAGAAGCAAAGCTCACTGCTGCACCGCAAATTCCATTCGAAGCAGGTACCGTCACGTTGGCAGGGCAGCTGATCGATGGCAATGTGTTGTCTACGACCGTCACAGTGGCATTGCAAGTTGCAGTCAACTGCCCATCGCTCACAGTCAACACCACGCTGGTATTGCCCAAAGCATAAGGACCGGCAGGTGAAACAGCATACGTCAATGGATCACCATTCGGATCAGAGCTGCCATTGTTGAACTGGCTGGCAGTTGCAGAACCTTGGCAGTTGCCATTGGCGGAAACCGTCACGTTCTGGCAAACAGCCACAGGTGGCAGGTTGCACTGAATGACAGACACAGATTGTGTTGAAGAATTGCCACAGCTGCTGCCTGGTGCAAATTGGACACCGTCGTTGAAGGCGTTCCAGCTCGTGGAGTTACGACCGGGGGTCGTCACAGCCTGCGTTCCGCCATTGTCTTGGATGCCTTGGGTGTGCAAACCTCCGTCAGAGTTCATCTGTGATGTGTGGATCTGAATGATATTCGATCCTTCGTACAAATGAATCTGTGTGGTCACGTTGAAATAGCCATAGCTACCTGAATAGTGGGGAATATCCCAGCTGATCACGCAAACACGGCTACCCGGTGCACCTGTAGTGTTGTAGGAAACCGATCCACCACCTGGAGGATACAAGTCTTCCCATGCTGCTGCAATGATGTTGGTCGGACCAAATGGCTGCGGAAGCAATCCACCTGAGCAGCAACCATTCTGGAAGGTTCCCAAGTTGAAGCTGATAAAACCATTCGAAGAAATCTCAAACTGGCTATAGTTCACACCATAGAAGTTGAAGTTGAATCCGATGGGAACAGCTGATGACATTGCATCATCGCTCAAGGAGACGAAGTTGCCACCTGTTGGGCGTGGGCTGAAAGGTACAGCACTGTAGGAATAGCTACCTGTAGATCCTGGAATCGTATAGGTCACGTTGTAAGTGCCGACAGAAACCGAGGTAGGATCAAACGTATTGCCAACAACGCCTGAACCGGAGAAAGTTCCTCCAGGTGTAGCAGGAGTCAGTGTCGCTGGTCCGGCTGTGGTGCAATAGGTCGAATTCAAGCCGGTGAAGCTCGCATTTGGCAATGGCGTAACCGTTACCATAGCAGCATCCGAAGCAACGCAACCTGCACCGCTTGTAGCAGTCAAGGTATAGTTGGTGGTGGTGCTTGGTGTTGCCGTTGGATTCAGGATCGAAGCGTTGTTCAAACCTGTACCAGGAGTCCACAAAAGGCTGGAATAACCGGAGCCGGAACCATTCAATGTCGTGCTTTGACCAGCACAAACAGTTGCATCAGGTCCAGCACTTACGGTTGGAAGTGGATTCACGGTCACCGTCATTTGGCTGGAGCTTGAGCATCCGCTGCTGCTGCCAAAAAGGACCTCCATCGTCTGGCTTGGAGAATTACATCCGCCCGTCGTGATACCACCCCAGTTGAGGTTGTTGATCTCAGGTCGAACGACATAGACGTTGGGCGCTGGGCTTTCGCAGCTGCAATTGGAAGCATTGACGGTGAGCACCACCCCAGGGGAACCTGGGCAAGGTGAGGAGCCCGAAACACAACCCACGGACACAGCCCAAACATTGCCGCTGAGATCCGTGAAGGAGTAGTTGGATGCAGTACGCAATGCAGCTGCAATATTTGCAACAGCTACAGGGTCAGAAAGCGTAATGCCCAGCGGATTTGCCGAACCACGAATTGTCAATGTACTATAAGTCAACGAATTCAGCAATTGACTACGGAATGTACACCAAGCCGTTGCCTGTGTAAGTGGACTGACACCGCTGACGAATGCCTCATTGTAGGCGATCGAAGATCCACCACCACTATTGGAGGCTGTCAGCGTATAAGTGGTCGTCGTCGTTGGTGAAGCAACCGGATTCAAGATATTCGGATTGCTCAAACCAACGGTCGGACTCCAAGAATAGCTGGAACCATTGGTCGAACCATTCAACACGGTGCTTCCACCGGCGCAAATCGATGCGTTGGCACCTGCGTTGACCGCTGGAGGATTGTTGACCGTAACCGTAACCTGACTGGTAGCCGTACAACCGCCGCCACCACAGGAAAACGTCTGGAAAGTGTAGTCAAATCCAGGAAATGAACCATAACCGGGGTTAGCATACACCTGACCGCTTGGATAAGGATTGGTGGTGTTACCCGTCAAACCCAACGAACCATTTGTCGAGGTATATACCATGTAATAGGTTGTTCCTGGAGATACGCTGACAGAAGACCAGCTGACAGTGGCCGTACCACCTGGCGCGACGCCTGTGGCAGTTCCGCTGCGCAACAAGGTACCTCCCAAGTTGGGAAGGTTGGTGTACAGGCTGATGGTGATGTCACCCGTGCCTGAACCAACCCCTGGCTGCAAATAGACGCTTGCTCCACACATGGTGTTTTGCGCAGGAATAAACGATTGCGCAAGATCACCTTGGCTGAAGCCTGCCATGTAGGTATTCGTAGTCAATGAAGACTGATCGACACCACCTGAACCACCACCTGACGAAGCCGTCAAGGTATAGGTCGTTGTAGAAGATGGCGATGCCGTCGGATTGAGAATGTTGGGATTGCTCAAACCGATTGTTGGGCTCCAAGACACCGAAGTGTAGTTCGAAGCCGTTCCATTCAATTGAACGCTGCCACCGCCGCAAAGCGTGGCATTGGAACCTGCATTGGCCGTCGGGCTAGGGGTCACCGTCACGACCATTTGGTCGGTTGCTGTGCCGCAGTTGCCTGTCGTTGTCAATGTATACGTGGTTGTGGTGGTCGGAGAAGCGACTGGATTGGCTATATTGGGGTTGCTCAAACCATTCGTTGGTGACCAGGAATAGCTGTTTACGCTCGTTCCCGAACCATTCAAGGTGGTGCCTTGGCCTTGGCAAATGGAAACGTCGGCTCCGGCATTGGCCGTGGTCGTGCTTCCGCCAGTTACAGCGAGGTTGTAGGAACCGGAACCACCGCTCCAAGGTTCGACATCTACATAATAGGTGCCGGCAGCAAGGTTGACAGTGACTTCGGATGACAAACCGCAGAAGTCATCGTTTTGTGCCAAGACCGAGCCACCGCAGCAACCTGTGCTCACATAAATATATGTGTCAAAGGAGGAACCGCAAAGGCTGAAGGTCCAGTTTCCGGCACAAGGAATCGTCACACGATAGGTGCGGTCCAAACCAGTGCGCAAGTTACATTCATCACCTGATGTAGAGCCAGCATGGTTAAATGGTGCTGTAAAACTGTAATCAGGACACAAAATCGGGAGTGAATTCACCGTCACCTGCACGGATGCAAATGAAAAGGAGTTACTGCAATAGTATTGATCGAGCAATACATACAAGGTTCCCGTGAAGTTGGAGGTATAGACGATATTGGATTGCAATCCGCAGGCATCGTCATTGTAGGCGACTGCTTGCAAACTGGAATTGTACAAGGACAATTGTGTATCCCAACCTGCCAATCCGCAAGTTGTGAAGGTGTAGGTACCGCCAGCAACGACGTTAACGCCGATATAGTATCCAGCATAGTATCCAACTTGGACTGAGCTGCCTACACCACCCAAGGTATAACCGCCCCAATACGAATTGTCAAATCCGCACTGTGCTTGCACCTCATTCTTCGGAAGAAATGACATACACAACGCAAAAATGATCGCAACAATGAATCTTAGATTTTTCATATTCAGATGCATTAG